>DASVGC010000197.1:0-7808 GCA_036379735.1 Nitrososphaeraceae archaeon | reverse complement strand
TTGACGCCTATTTTTGGTATGGACCCTAGTTTTGATTCAGAAATCTTGTCAATTTCAGTAACACTTGTGACTCCTGCCTTATATAGAGCCCTTGCCCTGATTCTTCCAATTCCCTCAAGTTGGATAAGAGGTATCAATTCTGATTTTATGCCATGCTTAATTCTCAATCGTAGTTTTGCTATTTCTAGCAGAAGATCTTTTCTTCCAATTAATTTTGCAATTTCATAAAGACAGTATGACAACCAGTACGTTGTTTCAACCATTCTATACAGATCCCCCGGTTCAACCCCGAATTTTTCATTTAGACTTGCTTCACTTGATTCATCCATCCATTCTAGCAGAATTATCAAATTTTTTAATGAATAATCATAGTTTGAGAGCCCATGAGAACCAAGTACATGTTTTTCAAACATTCTTTCAAAGTATTCTACTTCATTTTGCCTCAATGTTAACTTTGGATAAAAATCATAAGAGTCACAAATCCAATGTAAAAAATTTATTCCATCATCATTTTTGTTACTATTATAGAAATCAAGATTTTTTTTGAAATGAATTCCAGTTTTTGGATCGATATATAACAATGAAATCCGTTTACCAAATCTAGTAGCCATAAGTAACTCATTTCGCATGATAATCAATCCCTCATCATGTAGATAGTGTAGCAGCGAGTCAATTTCAAAACTGATACTTTCAGCTCTATGATTCTTTGAGAGGAATGTTTCTTCAAAAAAGTAAAGTAATTCAGACTTTAATATTTTAGGTCTCGATGCTATCACTCCCAGAACATGTACTCTTAGTGCAGTTTCGTTCATTAATTGAGAGACGATTGGTTCTGGCTCTCCTAACACAAAGTGATTGTACAGATCTTCTGGATTGGTTCTCGCATCTGCTATTATAATGGCTTCTCCATATTCATCATAGGCAGGTCTTCCAGCCCGTCCGCACAACTGTTTGTACTGTAAGACACTCAATGGAACATTACCACCATACTCATAATCGTATCTAAAAATACTGGTGATTACAACTCGTCTGGCAGGCAAATTTACTCCTGCTGCGAGAGTTGGTGTTGCAAATAGAATCTTTATTATGCCGTTTCTAAAGGCATCCTCTACAATTTGTCTGCTTTTTAAACCTAGACCTGCATGGTGAAATCCCACACCTTTTGAAACAGTACTTGAAAGCGTTCTATTAAGTTCTGTATCATCTCCCTGTTTTAGAATTTCTGCACCGGTCTTTTGTGCTGAAAGTTTTGAACCTTTGTCCAGTAATTTCAGCACCATATCTGAAGTTTTCTTTGCAAGTGAAACAGTACGTTTACGCGTCTCTGCAAACACAAGAGATTGTCCTCCGTCATTTGTAATTGAATCCATTGCAAGACTTATTATTCCACCGCTTGAATTATCAGCAACCCCAATATTATCAATTTCAAAGGTTGTTCCATTATTCATGGTAACTTTACCATAATTATAAACACCTTCTATCAATTCGGTAGGACGCCACTTACTTTGTATTGGTTCACATTTTAACCAGTCAGCAATTTCATCTGAATTTGATATGGTCGCACTAATTCCAATAATTTGAGGTCTTTGTGGCATAAGTTTTATTTTAGTCAATATTATTTCTAGAGTTGGACCTCTTTCACGTTCTGTAAGCAGATGTATTTCATCAATAATGAACAGATCGACATCAAAAATCCAATTCGAATCATGTCTTAAGATTGAATCCATTTTTTCGTTTGTTAATATGATTATATCTTTGTCAATCAGTTCTGTGCCAGTAGAGTCGTAATCGCCTGTGGAGATTGCAATATTTATTTTCCTATCCTTAAAGCAACTCAAGTTTCTAATTATCTTAAATTCATTAAATTTTTCTGATGCCAGTGCTTTTAGAGGGGTAAGATATATTATTTTTTTTCTCTTGTTAAGAATATTTATCATTCCCATTAAACCAATTAGTGTTTTTCCACTTGATGTAGGAGTTGTAACTAGAATGTTGTTACCATTCATTACACCCTTTGATAACGCAAGTTCTTGTGGTGGATACAATGAACCGTAATTTAATAATCGTAAAAGCTCCTGTAAATATTCCTTCATTCGCTCAACTAAATTAATTCTTTCTAATTAATATATTAATAATATCGAAATTTCTAAAGTGTATGTCGTAAGCATTAACAAAGACGAATTCTATTAGAAGAGCTCTGACTAGATGATATTTACTTCTTATGCCTTTGCATAAAATCCTGCTCTTCTCTCGTAGATCTGTCCATTCTGCATCGCTTTTCTTATGAAATCTTTGGCTTCGTCGTCTGTAAACTTTCCTGTTTTCACGAGTTCATCAATGAAATTCTTTTCTTCAACGTCGTTCTTGTCCTCTCCAGATAAACCATTAAAGACGTCCGTGAACGTCTTTAATTTTGAAGTTTCGCTAAGAGGTTTACCATGAAGAACGCCAAGATCAACTTTTCCAGTGTTAACATCAATACCAACAGTTTCTAACATTTGTGAAACAAGATATATCGCTCTCTCAGCATCCTCCGCATCTACATTATCTTTTAACAACAATCTAGCTCGTGCAGTAGCAAGGCGTACTAGACCTTCCAGCTGACGGGGGGTTGCTGTTATCATTCCTTCCGAATCAACATTTCTCATCTGCAAATAATATTTTCTCAAGATATCGATGGCCTCTGGTGTGAGTTTTGGTTCAATTTGCTTGGCATATGCTAGATATTTGCGAAATAGATCTATCTCTATTACGGATTGAGCGGCATGCTCTATATCTCTATGGATTTCAAGTATGTGACTTGCGATTCGATTGTCTCTTTCAGTATCAGCACTGTCCCTTATTACATGAATGATATCAAATCTTGTTAGTAACGGAATAGGAAGTGGCTCAACGTTTTCTGTAATGTTTCTAAACGGATCATATTTACCATATTTAGGATTAGCTGCTGACAGGATTGATGTTCTGGCGTTAAGTGTTGCTACTATTCCTCCCTTTGCGACCGAACAAGTTTGTTGCTCCATAACTTCATGGAGTGCAGATCTGTCTTCAGACTTTATCTTATCAAACTCGTCTATGCAATTGTGAATGTAAATTAGCGATGCTTCATAATTGTGATGTTTTCCTACACTAAGATCATACACATAACCATCATATGGCATTCTTTCGACTAGTACAACCTTCTCGATTCCTCTCTGTATCGAACCTTTATGATCAATTTTGATTGGCCCTTCTCTCTTTGTTTTGATGCTATGAGATTTGATTCCTTCAGCAAAGCGAGTTACATCACTCCCTGTGATCTGTATTAATGGAAATCCTTTTCGAGTTTTACGCAGTTTTGCATATATTCCTAATCGACGTAATGTGTAAAGCATGACTGCTAATTCATGTGAAGATGTAGAAGGATACATCCTTGCTGCAACTACCTTACCATGTACGTGATTAAAGTCTCCATCAGTATCAAACACTCCTGCTAGAAACGCCCATAATGACTTGTCAGAAAGCATAAAGATATTGTCTATTGATTGATCTTTAATTAAGAATCTAGTTTTCTTGAGCAGCGTCTTATCGGCCGTGTAAAGCTGAAACATGCGAGACATCAAGACATATTTTCCAAGTGTGCGAAGTCGGTCTCCTTTGTTGTAAAGCGAAAAAACATCGGAATTTTGTTGTATACTTGATATGACGTCAGAATTTACTTTTGATTGGCTTATTGTAATGCTATGCGGCGTTACATAACCGTCGCCATATATACATCCTATCACATAGGCATCCTCTTCTGTAATATTCAATGTACAGGATGGTTTTTGGACTCTAATAGGGGAACGTAAGATATCTCCAGGGCTCACATTTTGGGCTTGTACCCATAGATTTTTGATATGTGTCGAGCGCCTAAGTAGATGTTCTGGTGTCACTTTGAGTGTCAAACCAGAGGAAAATGTTAGCTTGATGACATCGCCAGTGTGCTTTTTTCTCATTATGGCAAATGCGTTCCCTTCCATATCCACTCTGTATTTGTTGTCGTAAATTCCTACGGGAATTAGATTTTTCTTGGCTTCTCGACCAGATTTTGTTAAAAAGACTTCTCCTTTAATGTCATCCCAGAGCTTACCAACAGGAACTAGTCTATTTCCATTGTAGATTTCTGTGTCCTCAGTCATACATACGAGGCCTTGATCGCCCAAAACTACAGCGCCCGCCTCCAGCATCATAATTCCGGATTTATCACGAATTACTGCAGCCGTTAGACCTGCAGCAGTTGTTCCTCTTCCTGAGGTATAAAGACCTCTTGGTGCTATCTTTGCAGCAAATTTGAGCATTTCAGATTTGGCAGTACCAGGATCTCCAACGAGAAAAATATTGATATCTCCTCTTCGATTTGAACCATCGGTTAATTTTTTTGTTACCGATCCTACAATTAGTAAAAGAATAGATTCTTTGATTATTTCATGTCCGTAAATATGAGGTGCAAATGATGCGACTAGTTTGTCATAAGCATCTGGTGTACTTGCAAGTGAGATGATCTGCTTTTCATCTTCGCTGCTTATAGCTATTCTATCAACGGTTCGTGCATCTTTGTTTCCAGCGAGTCCACCAAGATATTCTATATTGTTACCTTCCATTCTGAGTCTGAACAGACTTGTCCTAACTTGTAATGACTGTTCTTGCTCAATCCTGACTATCCCTGTTAGTAAAACCCTATCTCCAGGTCTGCACCTATCGACGAGATCATCCATTACAGTGACTTCCACATAGTGCGGAAGCTGACCAGCAGGCAAGTCTTCAGGTAGTTCTTGAAGTCTAACTAGTTGAAAATCAGTAAAGTAACTATTTTCAGGATCCATTTCAAGTTCCTTTTCTGAACACTGATTACACCTTGTAGGCTTCTTTAGGGTTAGCCCTTTAAGCTGGGCTTCATTAAGAGTGTTACAATTCAAACAGGCATATGCAATCTTTTTGGCAAGTGGTTTAATTTCAGAAGTTCTGACTACCATGCCAGGAACGCTTATCAACTTGTTTATGACATCTGCATTTATTTCTCGTAGTCCTTTTTGTACCGAATAATTTCCAATTCTTACTTTTATCTTGTCCTTAATTTCCTCAGCATAGTCATAATGAATTTCTCTTAGGATGGAGTACACGGCCTTATTAAAAGCGTCAAACATATCATCTGGCGTGTCGGTGATTAACTTTGTAAGTTCCGGCTTGTTTGTATCTAAATCAATATAATCAACTACAACAAAAGTAGAACTTGATGCCATCATGTTGTTAATTCTGTCAAAATACTTGTAATTCCCTTCCCTATCCTTAAAAGCGCGTAAAAATGATTCTAATTCATCTGATATTGCCGAAGTAGTTTGTTGCTTTTGTTCAGTCATTTATTTTCGTAACACCGATTCTTTAAAGGCCAATGAAGAAGTGTGAACAAAATTGTAGAGCTGTTTTTCTTCGGCGGATAACTTTGATTCCATTTCTGCAGAAAGTGATGAAGCAGCTGCTAATTTCACAATTTTACCAAGTCTAGACATCACAAATGAATTGAGTGATACGATCAGATTCTCTCTTTCTTTTTCATTAAGACCGTCAAGAAAGTCATTTACTCTGATGTAAAAATCTACATCCACGCTGGATATATCATGGGGTTTTGATATTCGTTCTCGATTCAATGCCTTTGAAATATAACTTGATACTTCATTATCTTGAATTTCAATTAGATTCTTGTTCGACAAAATTTTTGTGAACCATCTTGGTAATAGTAAGATATCACCTTCCTTGGCATCTACGTTAATATCATTGATAGATATTTTTACATCAGACTTGAATGTAACTCTTATCTCTTCGAGAAGATACTCAAGTAAGTGTGTATTTTTTAAGCTTTCAAATACGCCTTGAATGAGAATAGTGGATGAGGACATATTGGGAATATAGTCTTAGAACTGGTTATTAATTAACATTGGATATCTTTACAGGTCTGAATATATAACTGATAATTCGAACATCTTGTATGCCACAAGCAGAGGCAAAAAATTTGTCAGATTTAATGTGGGTAGAAAAATACAGACCTGTCAAATTGGATGATGTTGTCAATCAAAAGGAGATCGTAGAGAGTTTGAAGAACTTGATGAAAGAGCCTGCTGAAATGCCACATTTGTTATTTACAGGTCCTGCTGGAGTTGGCAAGACAACCACTGCATTGTGCATGTCAAGACAATTACTTGGGGAAGAATGGAAGAGAGATACACTTGAGCTCAACGCCTCAGATGAAAGAGGAATAAAGATGGTTAGAGAAAGGGTCAAGGAATTTGCCTCCGTTTTCAAAATAAGAACGAGTGAAAGAGAAGAAAGAAAATTTAGGATAATAATTTTAGATGAGGCAGACGAAATGACATCTGAAGCCCAGACTGCTTTGCGAAGGATTATTGAAGACAGTTCAGAAACAACACGATTTGTTATAATATGTAATTACTTGTCACAGATAATCGAGCCTATTCAAAGTCGTTGTGCAATATTCAGGTTTAAGAGAATTGAAAAAGAAATCATTGAGAATCATTTAGAATCATTATGTAAAAAGGAGGGAATAAAATATGATGATAAGGCAATTTCACAAATTTTTGAATCTACAAATGGTGATCTACGGCATTCAATAAACATTTTACAAACTGCCTCAGTGATGGGATCAGTAAGTGTTGCAAACGTACAGGCATCATTAGGACTTAGTGGAAAATCCAAGGTAAGTGAAATAATCAAGTTGGCAATGTCAGGCAAATTTAATGAAGCAAGAGTAAAGTTACTTGAATTAACTGCGGTCTATGGAATGTCTGAATTCGATTTTTTAAAATATGCATATGAAGCCGTATACTCTTTAAAATTATCCCACCCCGAAGACTTTGCTTCTCTATTAGCTGAATATGACTATCGCTTGACTCATGGCTCACATCCTGATATACAACTCACTGCATTTTTGGCACAATTATCACGGATGGGCGCCAAACAATAGAGCGAGCTTTTAGAAAATCAACATGGATTTCACATTCTAAGTAAAGAAACTATCAAGTGCAATCAATCATCAATAGTCTTCTTCAAATTCTTCTCCGCCATCTTCTTCTTCAACTTCATCAAAGTCTTCCTCAAGCTCCTCTCTTTCTTCGGCACTTTTATAAGGAAGATCGGCTTCACCGGCAGAATTGCAAACAGGACATTTAAATTCAATTGTTTGTCCTTCGAGGTCCAAGGGAAATTCTTTTGAGAAAACCTCGTCGCATTTTGAACATACCAAAGTGGTCTGGATGTTATCGGTACTGAACTTGTGCGATTGAAGTCTGAATATGGTGTTTGTCATTCTTCCCTACCTATTGAAATAGTCCTTTTTTATAAGGATTATTGTGATTTTTGCTATGCCGTATGTATTTTTTGTTATACAGTATGAATTTTAGGTTTAGAATCATATACCATAGCTAAAAGATGTGCTCGGGCGTCATTTTGATCTACCAAACCTCGATTTGCTATTGTTATAATAGTACTGTTGTTTCTTACTCCTCTCATCTTCATACATAGATGCTCGCCTTCTGCAATAACAGTTACACCCTTGACTCCCATTTTCATTATTTCGTCTGCAACTTCTTTTGTGAGTCTTTCTTGAATTTGCAATCTTTTAGAGTATTTTTCTACTAACCGTGCTAGTTTTGAAATACCAAAGACTTTTCCTGATGGAGTGTAGGCAATATGTATTCTACCAAAGAAAGGAAGCATATGATGCTCGCACATACTGTAAAATTGAATGTCTTTTGCAATAATGGAATCGGTTTCTT
>DASVGC010000196.1:0-3784 GCA_036379735.1 Nitrososphaeraceae archaeon | reverse complement strand
CATCTGAACACTTAAATAAAAATCGCAGTTTCTGAAACTAGTGTATAAACAATTTATGATGATTGCAGCTACAATGTTAATGATGACATTAACACCAACACACTACTTGAATGCTCAAAATGTAACTGCTAATACCTCATATGCTGCTGGCAGTCTAATGGACTCAGTTAACCAGACCACTTCCGAACTAGGACAAAACGCTTCTATTGTACTGAATAAGGCAGGCGAGGAAGTAAGTTCCACAATAAATCAGCTTGGACAAAATATGAGTGATGCAGGCTCAGAAATATTAAATGAAACAGAACAGACCGCCAAAAAAGTTGGCGTAGGAGCTGCAGATGTGCTAAGCAACATAAGCGGTGAAATAAAAGAAGGAATAAGTGGTAAGTAGGAAATGGCAACAATACCGGCTATAGACGAGCAAGTTTAGTATTCGTGCATTATAACGTTGAACCCATTGGAGACCATTCATCAATTAGAACTTTATCGTTATCATTCCTACCGAGTCCTGTTTTTAATAACGTTTAATCCAAAGATAACAACGCTAAACTAATTGAGGTACAAAAGAAAATTCAATATTCATTCGTCTACTGGGTATTGTCAAAAAAAGCTCGTCAATGAATGTGCTTTATTTGTTATTAAATCATCTCAATTCACTCATCAGATTAATTGCTTTGTAAATTAATTTCATGGGTTGGGACATATCTGTTTTCCATTTATAATATAGCAATTAGGCGGCAAAAAGTTATTATTTTCAAGGTTATAGCCAGAGACAAAAAAGAGCCAGATTCCAATTACAATAGCAGCAACTGAAATTATTATTACTAATATTATCTTTTTATCGAACCTCGACAAAGTCGATTTACTGTCGTCGGAGATGGGCACTTATTATACTAGAGTAAAAAATTCCTTTTAACGCTTTCATGTCCAACTTGCTCAACATTGTGTTTAAGATTATATCAAACTGTTTCTCGTGGAATTAAGCTAACTTTGGTCTTATTCTCCAAGAACTCACGAAGTTCGGAGCCATTTCTTGAATTAGACATTATTGTCTCGCAAGGCTGATCATCAATACAAATTACGGTTATGCATTCTTCATTCGAACTGCATTTTGAAGTCAAATTTCCTACATGTTGGGCATGGGCATAATCGGTTATTTGCCAAATTAGAAAAATAATCATATTCATGCTCACAACAAGACACATAAATTGCAAGATAGTCGCGTTTATTTTCAGAGATTAGACCTATCCTACTATGTGTAACATTATATTTATCCAAGTGCAATCAATAATATATCAAATTCCGTCAGTATTTTGTCGGCAGGGTGTCGACAGGAGTGTTATAAAGTTATGGTGAGTTACATATTAGATGGATGGAATATTGAAGTAGAAAGCATGCACTAGCTGAAGCCCACCAGCAGATTAGAGAAGTGGAGTATTGGTAGAATTCTGCATCAACAGAGAAATTCTCCTTCAATAGTACTAGTTTATAACCTATATTCTTTATACATAATTAGAGAAGATTCTAATTGTTAGAAAAGACATTGAAAAGTATTGAACCATTTACCTCAAACGTAGAGAAGAATTCACGATTTTGTATCGGATGCGGAGAACCTGCGACAAAGTTAGTCAAATATAGTACTGAAGGAGCAATCATAATAGAAAAGTATTGTGAAAAATGTGCCAGTGCAATTGAAGCAAGTTCGTCAGGTGCTAATAGAAACTAAATCCAAGGGCCACCAAAATGATAACTAAAGGGACAAAAATGTTAAAATTCCCTTTAAAAAATACAGATACACTGTAACAAATTTCAGGATTCTGATGTGAATTTGTATAATGTCGGATTTCTTTTTTCTTTAGTTTAAGCTACGCAATGAGAACTAATATTCTCCTGGAGTTCCTATACGCCTTTTGGGCTCAAAAGCAACTCCATTGAATTGGTTCATATCTACTAATTATTCGGATTTTTACCTGAATATATTTCCCAGGATTAATCATAACCTACACTGGTCCTTTATAAAATATCATAAACAGGAATTTAGTAGTGAATGACTATATTATTTTTTTAATTGGAATATCTGCTACTTTCTTTAGCATGTGGAGTACCGTACCTCAAATTAGAAAGGCCGTAAATACAAAGAAAACAGATGATGTGTCTAGGTGGCTGATAATTTCACTTATTATAGGACTTTCCTTGTGGATGCTGTACGGCATTATCAAACATGATGTTGTAATTGCATTCGCGAATGCTATTGGTGTTACTCTAAATATTATTCTTCTCAGTCTAAAAATAAAATATACTCGGAATAAATAAGTAAGTAATATTACTAGTCCTTAGAAAAGGATTAACGACAAATGATGAGATATAACCCAAAAACCGATGGGACTAATGCGTAGAGTTGTCCCACCGGCGTCCAATGAAGATTAACTGTGTTCGTAAACCTACAATGTGATATAATAACTTGGCTTATCGAATGATCAGTTTCTTAGATGATTATTATCCCGCTAATTAGCCAAGTTTCTAACTTACAGACAGAACAATCAACAGACACCTATTATGCCAGTATTATCGTTATCAATAGACCTAATACTAACCCATATATCAAGTGACCAGTAACACTGGCAATTGAAGGTAAATGACCTAAATAATGATTCCATACAGGGTAACCAGTTATTGGCTTATGTATCGGTACAAGGGTGACGCTCCAAAGTACAAATCCATAAGCCACAGATAGCACAATATTATAGATGTAATCCGAGCGAATAGAAATATCGAGAATTGACAGAATAAATGGATAGGCGATACTTGCTAACGATCCGTTTACGATATGGAGAAAGAAAATGCATTTGAAGCAAAGTTTATTCCTTGCGATACGGAAAAGTTTGGCAGAGAGTATTTGGTTTTCATGCCATTCAAATACTCCCAGCAACCCCCATTTTCTCCAGGACGGTATTTCGCTTACAGTCATTGCAGCTGTTGCTATTATTCCTGATATCAGGCCCCCAAAAATCATATCTGCTACTGTTGCAATCATTTATAGTTCATTAACTAGATTTTTGTCCTCGGGTTTGTAATTTCTTTGATACTAGGAAGAATGCTACTTAACTTTGTTCCTTTCAAAAATTTTACTTTTTTGTGCTCACTTTTGTGGTTTTTTATTCTTATTGATTCTATTCCGATACCACCAACTAGTATATGGGAGACACTCAAACTTGAGTCTAATATTTTATTTATTAATTTATTTGTAGCACCAATATTGTCGGATAGAGTTATCGAGATCATAATCAAATCAGGATTGTATTTACTTGCGAAAGCTATCACGGAATCCGAAGGAACAGAAGGTGCAATATTGGAAACGGAATATCCTTTGCTTCTTAGAAAAGATTCGATTACCATACATCCCAAACTATGATATTCTCCTTGGGGTGTGCATATCAAGATCTTGGGAGTTCTTTTATTTGCTGCAGGATTCCTTGAGACCCTTTCATTTATTATTTTTACCAGAGTATGAGCTGCATTACTACAAATATGTTCAGTTGCTACGTTTAATCTTCCTGTTTCCCACAACTCACCGACCTTGTACATGACTGGCGCCAGTAATCTTTCGTAGAATCTGACAAGTCCAAAAAACTCGGAATATCTCTCAAATATATCTACCAGTGATTTGGTATCATTTCTCATGAGAAGCTCTAGCATTTCCTCTTTCATGGTAAGTTCCATTTTTTCTGCATCCAAAGAATGACAAGCTATAAATGAAATTACGTTTGGGTCCTTTTGAAATTCT
>DASVGC010000195.1:0-5479 GCA_036379735.1 Nitrososphaeraceae archaeon | reverse complement strand
TCTAATGAAAAGGCGAAGATCACTCTTGATGACTAAGAATCTAGAAAAAGTAGAGAAACTTTTTTCTGATCTTCCTAGGAAGATTAGGATTATAGGAAAACAGGTTACTCATAGTTACGAAGTGAATTGGGAGAGACAGGGCGTAACAGAATTTGAAGGATCAAGATTTGTGTTTACCCTAAAGTCGACAGACAAGTAGATCAAATGCGAATGTTTTGCCCCAATGATTATTTTTTCAATATTATTCCTCATTTCTCTACTTAGACCCATGGAAATTAGGATTCGCCAACAAATTGCATCCTACTTTCGTTGACAGATAGGAACGCTATCGTGCGATGTCTTGACATTTGCAGAATGTATTTGCTACAACTAGTTTAATACTATTATGAATTTTTCAATATGATGTAATCCCACTTGCAGGTATCATAATGACTTTCACCCACAATTCGAAGAGAAAGAGGTTAGAAGAGTATTTATAATATGTAATTAAATCAAATAATTAAATTCATACATTCTGAATTTGGTGAAGACATTTGAAATATCCGCTAAGAAATATTGTATTAGAAAAAATAAAGGAAGTTGGCAATTTGTCGGACAATGAACTCTTAAACAATTTAGAAAAAGATGGAGTACAAATTACGGTAGCTGATTTGAATAAAACGTTACTTGATTTAGAAATTTTTGGATTGGTGAGAGTAAGTTGGTTAACAAAAGACAAAAGAAGAATAGAACTGGTTACTTCGTAGATTTTTTCTTTATTAGTAATGGGATTACTTTACGAGATTGAATCCTGTTTTATATGATTCTCATATTCACCTTACGGATACTGAATATGACAGTTTTTTGCCATCGATTATTGCTACTTTAAAAGGCATGCGAATAAAGGCATGTTCAGTAACAGTCGACTCTTCCACATCACTAAAGGCATTAAGACTCTTTGGCGGCAAAGAAGTCAACAAAATTGTATATAATTTTGTGGGTATCCATCCTCAATATGCAAATGAAAACATGTCGATATTTGAAGAGATGGTAACCTCTAACATCGAAAGTATTGATGGGATCGGTGAAATTGGACTTGATCCAACCTATGTCGATGGGGATAAAAATACCGAAACGTTGCAAAACCAAGTTTTCAGCAAGATGTTAACTATTGCAGAAACGTATGATAAACCTGTTTCAATCCATTCTAGGCAATCACTTGATAATATTCTAAATACATTATCCACATATAATCTGAAAAAGATATGTCTTCATTGGTTTGATGGTTCTCCACAACAACTAGAGAAATCGCTAAGTATGGGGCTGCATGTTTCCTACGGGCCTCCGTTAGTATATTCAAAGAAAAAGCAGGAATTGCTGAAGTTAACAGATCAAGGGAAAATATTAATTGAAACTGATGGACCAGTTAAATATCCTTCGTGTTTTAAGAATATTATTACACTTCCAACTTCTGCATTAATGAGTGTAGTAAGAAGCATGGCAAATATTCTTTGCATCTCTCCCCGAGATATGGCAGGCAAACTTGAAGAGAATTCAATTTCATTCTTTGATTGAAATGTAATTTTAGTTTCTTTTACAAGCAAGGTATAAAATAGCCCTAATGAATAGAGTCAGATATTGAATAGAGTTAAAAGACTTTCAACCGAGCTCTTAAACCGGTATCCAGAGAAATTTAATGTTGATTTTCAACAAAATAAAAAAACAATAGACGAGATTGCAAAAGTAAGGTCAAAGGAATTACGAAATCAGATAGCCGGTTATATTGCCTCATACATCAATAAACAAAATAAAGAACAAAATAAGAAAATTGAACAAGACGTCGACGAAGAATAGAAATAATTTCTCGGTAGGAAATTGATAACTTTAAAGCTACTGGGCTCTATAAAGAAATATTGTGGCAAAGAAAGTATAGTTGTTCAAGAAAAGGAAATCATGTTATCGAATATTTTTTCAATACTTTATGAAAACATGTCCGACTCCAAACGTATTGATACAGAAAATCTCCTAATTTTGATTAATGGTGTAGATTCATCAATTTCTGGCGATGGTCAAAAAATTAAATCTGGCGATATCGTAACAATTGCAAACTTAGTTCATGGTGGTTAGGGACTTCATTAAATAATGCCCGAAATACTGAATGAAAACAAATTAATCACAATTAGTAACGTACCAATATATGAATTAGATTCGATTTATGTAGCAATAATCAGTACTGATACTCTACATGTTACTGATATAGGAACCACGATAGAATCATTTAGAAAGAAGTTTCCAGATGTACTAATTCAGGGAATTAACCCGAAATACATATTTGGTATTGATCATATATTTGAGGTAATTCAGATAGTTTTAGAGTCAAATAATAGAAAAATCCAGATTACTAAAAGGTTAGAAATGGAAATTTTATTGAGACTAATTTGTAGTAATCAGGTCAATAAAGCAATTGAGATCGCAGGAATAAAAAATGACGGTTCAGGTTGTTTCATTTTACTTTCTGAAGATAAACGTTCTTTGATAAATTCAATAGAATATTTGAGAACACTATATTCCAAACAAAATCTCTCTTTACTGAGTGCAACAAGGGATAAGATGACTTACATATGCAAAAGATTGGAGTTCCGACGCAACAATTATGGTAAGAAGGAATTCTTAAAAATTCTAACTGAAAGAGCTGTTCTTGTTTCATTATGATCATGATCATCTTCAACCAAAATTAAACACAGAATTCAAAAACCCGAACAATGTCTTTTTTCACTGACATTATTTTCACAGCAAGATATCTATTCTACTAAAAACAACTGGTGGAATGAGTTTTTCAAGAATATTTTCCACCAGTCGTTTGCTGAAACGTTGATGTACACTGTGATACAAACTATATAATGGATCCATTTTACATCTTAATTTTGAACTTTTGAATCACTTTTACGCTACTTTTTAATTAAATGAGTGTGGTTAAGTGGTGTTTATGTAGAATTCGGGTTTTTTCAGTTCATAAGCATGTAACTGGTAATTCACTTCTGCTCGTAAATCACTTATGCGGATTGGTTTCTGAAGGAATCCGTTAATCAATTCTTTTTTAGCATACCCTTGAAACATATCATCATCCACCGCGAAAGCAGTCATTAATATAGTCCTAACAGATGGGTTTCTATTTTTTAATTTCTTTATTAAATCAGTTCCTGCAAGCGCAGGCATCCTCAAATCAGATATCACTAAAGCATACCTTTCCTTGTTCATGACAAAGTGTTCTAGTGCCATTACTGGATCTGTAAACGTAAAAATGGTTATACCTTTAATTGACGCCAAGGCATCTTTGAACAGTTCAATGATATCTTCTTCATCATCAACGATTGCCACAAGTTTATTCTCAGAGAGAAAACTATCTGCAACCAATCGATTTATCAGCTAGATCCTACGATGATCCGATACAAATAATTATAATTCAAAAAAAACATAATTTGCACATTTAAAGTGATTAAAGGTGTGTTAAGATGGTAAATAAATTCACATGAGAGTCAATTATTAAATATTTGATCACCAGTTCCTTTGAAGCGATCAAGCTTTTCTTTCTATTATATGAATAAAAAAATAAATAGATAATTTTGGTATATATATGCAGGGATGGATGCAGAGTTAAAGAATCCAGACATAGGAATATCCGCGATAGATAAAAAAATATTAAAAATCTTGCTCTCTCCCGATGATGGAAAATCTACGAAAAGTATGTCCACAAAGTTAGGAATTCCTGTTACTACAGTCAGGCGAAGACGTAAACGTCTAGAGCGCAATTTCTTAAAAATGCATTATGTTTTAGATATCGAAAGATTCGGGTGGCGGCGTGTTGATTTTTTCATTTCGATAAGACATGGAATGATAAATACAGTTGCAACTAAACTAATGGCATTGAACGACGTCACTTATGTTGGGAAGAGTATCGGCGAACACACTATTGACCTTAGAGTAGAATCAATTGTAAAGGATAACAATGTGTTACTGGACCTTCTGGAAAAAATCAAAGAAATGGAGGGTGTTGAGGATGTCGTATGGAGCGAAATCGTCAGTATTGTTGGACAGAAAATATCGATTCCGAGTTCAATAATTGACAAGATTTGATAATCGATATCATTAACCAGTGGGGAAAGTTGTAAGCTCGCAGTTGATGAACCAACACAACGATCCCACCAGTCTGCGTAGAGTATCTAATTTTTCGACATGAAATTATAAATAAATTTCGAGCTGAAAATCGATTATGTTGATTTGAAAAAGTCAAAAATTAATTAATCCGCGATAGTAAGAATCAAAGTTTTACAATAAATAGTTCTTTTGGGAAAATCGCCTATCCTTTGAACAAGCGAAGTTTTTGTCCATGAATTATAAAAAACCGCTATTTCCACTATCAGAGTGAATGTGTCATATAATGTCACATTTTCACATAACTTATTTCATTATGGTTTTTGAAAATCACTTGATCGAAATAATTCCAAAAGAATAGAATTGTGATTTTTACCTAGATACTATTTAGCTCACGAGGATATTTTTTCTTTTACAGAACTAAATATTTGGTTTGGTTTGAGAATCGATATACCTGCTACCATTTTTACTATCTGGATGAGGATTATCCAATTCGGATCATCCAAATTGACTTTCATTTTTAGTTTACTTGTAACGGTGGAAATGATTTCATTAGAATGCAATCTAGAATGTCTTTTTTCTATTAGTACCCTATACGTCTCATGCCCATCAATTTTTGTACAAAGTTGATTGACAATTTCATGAATTTCGGATAGTTCTGCCTTACAATTCTTTTCAAGTGGTATGATTCTTAGAACATATCTAAATTTCCAAGGTTCACTTCTGACCATTTTTTTGCAATCTTCTACAAATTGAAAAGGATCAAGAAGGGTATCGGCTAAAATGATTCCCGAAACAGATGAAACCTCTATCGAAGGATCATTATCACCTAGAACTTCCAATAGTTGCAATATCTCATCAAATGCATCATCTTCTCTATTTCTATACGTAGTTACTAGCAAATTGAAATTCATGATATGGTCACTGACGGAACTGTTTTCACTCTTATGGTACCGATTTGTTCGATAATAACTATTTCGAATCCTATCTTTTTTACTAAGTGATACGGGACTACAATGTCTTTTCAACAAAAAAATCCAATGTATTTAATATGCTATATCATATTATAAAATTATGAGTCAAATCAATATAGTTGAAAACAAGCCAGCTTTATTGATTGATGTAATAATTGATAATAAATCTAACAAGGTATTAGTAGTAAGCGACTTGCACATGGGCAATACATACTGGTCACAAAATAATGACATTGCTCTTGACTGGTATCATATTACTACCGAAATTGGGTCCGAGTTGAGGAACATTGCTATTTCAAACAAAGTAGATTCTATAGTTCTACTTGGTGATATTAAAAACAATATCTATAAGGTAGTAAAGGAAGATTGGAATT
>DASVGC010000194.1:0-2122 GCA_036379735.1 Nitrososphaeraceae archaeon | reverse complement strand
TTAATATCAGGAGTATCTTTACTATGGTCGTATAGATCTCTGACTCGTTTAGAAAACGCTGGATCTGTTAATAAACATCCTCCAGCGGCATTTGGTGGATCTATAATATCATATTTTTTTGCTAATTGTAACTGAACTCTTCTAGATCTACCTTTAATATCTCCTAGTTTTTCTCTCTTAATTAGACCGGTACTCTCCGCTTCAGTTAAAGGAAGATGTTTAAAAGATAAGGGTCTAACAATTTTTCCACTAGTTTGAGTCTCGCTTTCAATGATTTTTAAAGCATTACCATTTTGACTCATCGGTCCTTGGCCTAAAACTTCTCCTGTTATAATAAAATCTGCTCCTATTTTTTCCATATGCTCTTTTGCAGCATTATACATCATACCTCTGCAATCTATACATGGGTTCATACCAGAGCCATAACCATACTTTGGATCTTTTATCATTTTCAAATATTCCTCTCCAAAATAAACGGTCTTTAGATTTATTCCAAGTTCTATTGCTACCTCTTTCACACGATGTCCGCAGCCTTTCCCACAGTCAAAATCACAAAAAGGGGTCTTTACTGCTATTGCCTCAACTTCCACACCTTGTTCTTGCATCATTCTTACTGCTAAATTACTGTCAAGTCCTCCCGATAGAAGAGCAACAGCTTTCGGATTTTGCTGCTTTATTAGGTTATTTTTTCGATTATTTTGATTATTTTGATTATTATCATCTGCTGAGCGTTTAGTAGTGCCTTTTAAGTGACTTTTTGGAGCCCTAGTCATCGCGGTAATGTCTTTTACAACTACAAGCTCTATTTATTGCTAAGTCAAATAATGTATATTAATAGCAAACACCAGTGATAAATATGGTATTTGAATCAATCCCTAATTATGATCAATATGTATTTGTTGCAGTTGGGTTGTTTATTGTAGGATTATTGTCGGTAATGGTATATGAAAGGTCAAATTCATCATCAAATAAACAAGAGAAACGATCATCGTCGTCATCAGCATCATAACAAACTAGATAATAGTATTTATTTTACATCTTTAAGCTCAGAAGACCTGGAAAAAGGCGTAATAAATCAGTTCAATAAATTTGGCTTTCCAACCCTAACAAATATTCAAAACCTTGGTTTAAAAGTAATAGTAAGAGACTATGATTCTTTATTAGTTGCACCCACTGGGTCAGGGAAAACGGAGGCAGCCATAGTACCTATAATAAAATTAATTTCACTAAATAAAAAAGAGAATGGTATTAAAGCTCTGTATGTTACCCCATTAAGAGCATTAAACAATGATGTACTAAGAAGAATCGTTCGTTATGCAGAAGAAGAAAATTTAACTATTGAGATTAGGCATGGAGATACATCAACAAAAAACAAAAAGAAAATAACACAAAATCCTCCTGATATTCTTATAACTACCCCAGAGTCTCTTTCGGTACTCTTGACGATTTCAAATATAATTAAAGCTTTTCAAGCATTGAAATGGGTAGTTATAGATGAAGTTCATGAATTAGTGGCTAATGAGAGGGGATCACATCTTTCTCTTTCTATAGAACGATTACAGTCATTATCAATTCACAAGGTTACACGAGTAGGATTATCTGCGACATTGGGAAATCTTAAGGAAGCTGGAAGTTTTGTAGCAGGTTCTGAAAGAAAGTGTGCTATTTTACAAGACAGATCCATGAGAGGGTATGATCTTGATGTAAAATACGTACAAGGATCGATAAATGATGTATCCAAATTTATAATTGATTATATAAAATCAAATAAAATAATAGGTTCTGTTTTACTATTTACAAATACAAGAGATGAAGCAGAATATTTTGGAACTATTTTGAAAAATCAAAAAGAGATTGATATTGACGTTCATCATGGATCGTTATCACGAGAAATCAGAGAAGATACAGAATCCAAATTACGGACTGGGGTAGCAGGTATAGTAGTATGCACTTCATCGTTGGAGTTGGGGCTAGATATTGGTGCAGTAGATCTTGTAATACATTATGGTTCACCCAGACAAGTTTCAAAGTTGATGCAAAGAATTGGGCGGAGCAGACACCAAAAAAGTAGATCTGCCAAGGGTTTGATAGTTACTAATATTCCAGATGATGAAATTGAAGC
>DASVGC010000193.1:0-4356 GCA_036379735.1 Nitrososphaeraceae archaeon | reverse complement strand
CGAGATTTTATTAATCCTACAAATAATTTTTTTTGCAATAGATTAGCTACCTTTTACTCTAGGGTCCAACAGGGTATAAGCAATATCGGTTATGAATATGGTTACCAAAAAGATCAATGTGCCAATATATGTAAGTCCAATTATAATAGGTATATCAAGCAATCCTATTGCGTCATAGAAGAGCTTTCCCATACCAGGCCAATCAAACACAGCTTCGGTAATAATAGATCCTCCAAATGAACTTGCTAAACTCAGGCCCACAGCAGTTGCAACAGGAGGTCCGGCATTTCTTAATGCATGAGAATATAGAATTTTTCGTCGGGAAATACCCATAGTTCTTTTTGCATAGATGAAGTCTTCATTTAAGATATTTATCAAGAAGTATCGTACGATGTAAGACCAGGAACCAAACGAAACAATGACCAGTGTAATAAGTGGAAGGGTCATATGATAAAGAAGGTCAAAAATATAATTAGCGTCAGACGGCGAAGAAAGAGGGGTAGCCCTTGCAGGAAATATGTGTAAGGTAAATGCAAATATAAGGATCATGATCATAGCTACCCACCATGTGGGAAAACTGTTACTAAAAATTGCTATAATTGAGTTGAATTTATCCCACCAGGAGCCTTCCTTACCAGCAACATATGTACCAAGAAAAATACCAATAATAGTAACCAATATGGTAGCAGTCGTAAATAGTAATAAAGTCTTGGGAACTTTTCGATTATAATATCTCGAACATTGGATGATCCATAATCAGAAGTGAAGAAGTGAGATTTTCCCAAATCTAATGTCATTACGCTAACAACTCGATGAATTACTTTCTGAGCATTAAAAGAATCCTGATCCAAACCAAGCGTTTTAGATCTAAACTGAATCTGATTGTTTATGTAAGCTGATCTTTCATCTGGATTTTGAAATTTGAGTGTTCCTTGATTTACTTCATCTATCACTTGATTGCGTATCGCATCTACAAGTAGTTTATCTAGCGTCGGACCAAGTAGTATGACAGTAATTAAGATGGTCGAAAACAGGACCAAAAACATGTTAATTGAACGAAATAGTAAGGTTCTCCCTAGTCCCAATTGCTCTAGTTAATTGTGTTATTTTAATAAATACTTCCTTTCTAACCCCAATTAATTGAAAGTTTTCATACTATCCTAATTGCATGGTATCCACAACCACACACTGGACATGATGCATGATCGCTTAAACATTCTATACAATACTTACTGGCATCGTAAAAAATGCCTAGAGCATCGGAATATAGACAGTTCTCACATGTCACTATCCTGCTGCATTGATTTGAATTTAGAGTATGCATTAAGGGTAAATTTATCATGATCAAAAAAATTTATAAATATTATATTAATGTGAGACAAGAGGTGAAACTCTAACCGTTAACTCAAAGTTGATAGAATATTCAATCAATAACCCATCAATTACTACGTAATTTATGGGCATGCAAGTAATAGAGTTTCACATTTTCAAGAATTCAAGTTTTCAATTTGATCCTTATTTTGAGATCCCTGTTATTAGGTAGATTCTTCTTTTTCTCGTTTAAATCAAACCTGATGATCTAAAGTTCCTGTTGTAAAAAATCTGACTTATGTCGTGAAATCGAATTAGAAAATGCTCAATTAGAGAAGAAATATCTAGGACTAGAGAGTCTATCTCTCTTTTTAATGCCTATTTACTATAGAATTGAAAAGTCCCTAACTAGGGTAAAGAAAGAAAAGTTAGATGGTTGGCTCAGTCTTCTTCTTTCTCTTCTATTTTTGTTTCTTCTACGGTATTTCCAAACTCATCTTTCTTTTCAATTTTTGTTTCTTTTTTCTTTTCGTCTCCCATGTTTGTGTATTGCACAACATTACTTAAAAATACAAAATGTACCGACTGTTCTACTAAGTTCATGTTATGAAGAGTAAAACGGTAATGAGGAGTTTTTAGATAAATTATCTACGATGTGTATCTATCATCTCACCATAAGGATGATATGGTTGGTGTTTTCCCATACCAAAGGCCGCTTAGTATTGGATATACTAGCCGATAATGCAAAAATTACCTCTCGCATTGATGTTCTTTAGGAAAAAATTTCTCGTACTCTACACCGAAAGTCTTCATAATTATCTTTTCATTTTCTTTCTTGATTTTTTCTATACTATCCTTCTCTGTCACATGGGTCATAATATAGAATGGTCTTCAAACAATTTAACAGCTTCAATTCAATACTAATCGGACATTATTAGAGATAACATTTCATCAGCACGTATGATCGTAGTACTCTAGACTATCCAACAAACTTTAAATAGAAATAGAAAAACAAGGCAGTTTGTGAAAAGATAATAACAAATTTTCTACTCTGACTGTTCGTAGCAAAGAGTGTTTGCTTCCAAATCGTTCTTCTGCTCTATTTCGCATTCCTCACGGGAATCAAAACAAAAGTGTGTTTCCATATCTTGATCATAACAATAAATATTTTCCGTAGAACCCGATACGACACTAGAATTGGCATAGGCCACGACAATCATCATAGTTGTCAAGAGGATAATTTGTATTTTCAATACAAACGTACGCCCAACATTCAATTAATGTGTTTTAACTATTTTGTCATTCGTGATTGTCCTACATTCAATTTTCGATAATGTTTATACTTATCCCAAATTTTCCTTGTTCAGTAACTAATAATAATTATCTAACAGGTTACCAGGAGTTGTGTTACTTTACTCTATAAGATTCAATACCTTGAAATGCATTGGCATTATGAATTGGAATTATTTCTCCCTTTGGCATCTGTGCATTATTCTTATCCATCACAGGTTTTATCTTATTAGTAATAAAGTTGGTAAAATCTTGTTCAGATTCCCAGATATCCACTACATGATATCTTCCAGAATTATCAAAACCAATAGCGTGAAATATTTCACCTTTGGGCTGATTGTGTTCCCAATCAATTTCTTTTTTGAGTTCTTCATACATCTCTTTAGTAAATCCCTCTCCAGAAAGTATACATAAAACTGCCATAATTTTCTTATATGAATTTAATCATATTTGATTTTTTGGGTATGTGTCCCAAATATAAAAAAAATATAGTTAGGACCACATAACGATCTAGGGACTATCTATTTCCTGTTAGAAATTCTGATGTAGGCCGCCAGGTGATTATTATGATTTACTAAGCATCAACTTATCTCAAATTAATTGACTATGAAATAACCAGTATCAGAGAACAATCCGATTCTACTAAAGTTGAATGACTAGTTAATGGTCATGGAGTTTGGGACAGTGATTAGAACACCGCTATAAATATCAGGTCTAAGCGCATAATTGCTCTTGACGAATAATTCAAATGCGTTTGGACCAATAGACATTCCCTTAGTAGCACTGCCATTAATTGTAATCACGAAATTTCCCTTATTGTCAATCCATTCGCCTTCTCCCTGAAGTACAAGTCGGTTATTCTTGTCAGAAATAAAATAGGTTAATGAAGCATTGCTATCATAGTTACCGCCAATAGTAATATTCCCTGTAATGGTTAATGGCAAACCGCTTGTTACGACTTTTGGTTGTTGAACTTTTTCAAAAATCGCAAGTTTTGGAGTTTCGAAATTAGACCAATATCCTTTGGCAAATGGGTAAGTACTGTCTCTAAATGCAGTTAGAGATATTACTTTACCTGTTGGGTTATAATTCTTAATTTCATATGGTCCGTTACCAATAATCGCATGATTATGTTCGGCTATCCACTTTATACTTGCGTCATATCTCTTTATTGCATCCTCAACCGTAACATAATCCTTTAGTGCAGCAGGTACAAAACGCTCTGATTTCATCTTTTCTAATTCTAGTTTTACTGCCTGGGCATGACTTGGTATTATTAATGATAACCATTCAATGTTTTTGACTGTTGCTTCTGATCTGGTATATGCAAAATTTCCATTTTTTACCAATCTTTCTATTGCCGCGTTAACTTCCCAAGGCGACGTTGCCCAAAGTGTTGCGAAATCTGCTATTTCTTTGCTATCAAAATGCCAGTAATCAACAAATGAAATTGCGTTACTATCGTTTAGAAATTTAGTACCTCGAAGATACTGCAAAGCTATCACGGCTCGAGCAGCATACTCTGGATCAAATGTAACATCAGTTGAATTAGTTTTAGAAGACCACTCATAAAGAAAATAAATAGGATAAAGTATGTCAGCTTTGCTCATAGGTTGACCATTATGCCAGTTTGAATAGATCATATTATAGGTAACCTTACTTTTGGAAGTATTTTCGCCGATCTTCTCCCAGATTTGATTTTTTGGATTCCATTCTAAAGCATCATTGTCTACAGAAAGTCTTTTTTCCGGTCCC
>DASVGC010000192.1:0-2135 GCA_036379735.1 Nitrososphaeraceae archaeon | reverse complement strand
GTTCAAGGTATGATGATTCAAGTATTCTCTTAGATGAAGCAAGAACCATTCACAGAAATGTGGATATAGCTGAAGACATGAAAACATTTTACATTCCATATACAGATTAACACAATTGATGAAAACTAATTTAACACTTTTAAATAGTTGTTTAAAAAATATTTTCATATTCCTACATTGGAAAAAAACAACACTGTAATTATTTCAGATAATCGAAATTCCTCTCTTGCAAAAAATATTTCATTGAATCTGGATGTGCCGTATGAAAATACGGAGTTACGTATATTTGCAGACGGAGAAAGCAAGATCAGACTTGATAACATGGCCAAAAAGAAATGCATCATCATTCATTCCACATATCCCCCTATTGATCAGCATCTCATGCAACTGTTCATGATTATCTATAAATGCAAGCAAGACGGCGCCAGCGATATTTGCGTTGTCAATCCGTATTTGGCATACGCAAGACAAGATAAGATATTTGTTGACGGAGAGATAGTAACTATTGATCTAATTGGACGAATTTTGGCATCATTAGGAACTACAAAGTTAATCACTATTGATGGTCATAGTCCCGAATCACTAAATTACACTTTTGAAACGGTGGACCTTAGCGCCATCCCATCTTTAGCTAGTTATGTTAAGAAAAATATTACTTTGAACAAACCCATAGTCATTTCACCGGATGTAGGAGGAATAGAAAGAGCAAAGAAATTTGCAGGAGCTATAGATACGGATATGCTATCTTTAATCAAAACACGAGATAGATTCACTGGCGACGTATCGATTACACTTAGTGAACAACTACCATTAGAAAATAGAGATGCTCTTATTGTAGATGACATGATAAGTACTGGTAATAGTATCATAAAAGCGACTGAAATTCTGAAAAAAAATAAAATTGGCGATGTATATGTCGCTTGTACCCATGCACTCTTACTGGATGACGCCAAAGAAAAGTTACTCAAGGCCGGGATAAAGGAGTTGATATCTACAAATTCAATTCCCAACGAATTTGCTAAAGTTGATCTAAGTAGCATTATATCGGATTATTTCTCAGCTCATTGATCCCTTTTTTTGGCAAATATTTTCCTTAAACTTTAATAATTATCGTTACCTGATTGTTAACAGTTTTGTCTAACTCATCTGTTACTGCTTTTAGAACATGCGCAGTAGACGACAGGCTTGAAAAATCCAATATTCTCTTTCCATCAACAATGTGTATCTGTGGAGCGAGTTCATCTTTGGAGAAGCCATGTTCATTTATTAAAGATTCGATTTTTTCTTTCATTTCTTGGGGACTACCGCTGTAGATATCGGCATTTTCTATAGATACTCTCACATGGCCAAATTTATCTAGTACCAAGACAGGTTGCTTCCTTGATTTCAAAAATAATTTCTTTTTATGGATTTCGCACGCAAAAATGTAATAATCTTTCATATTAAATATTCTATGAACACCTTCATTGATACCAAAGAGTTCACACGCCAATACTTCTGCTTCCTCATCATCAATTTCTTTTGCATCTTTGGTACTTACATCTAATTTCATATTACCATAGACAGTTACACGTAAAAGAGATTTCTCGCTTATATATTCAGATTGAGTAGAAATCGATTCAGGAAGTGCACCCTTGGAAATAGCAATTTTTTCAACTTCCTGAATAAAAAGCGATATATCATCTGGTGTGGGATTATCTATTATCTTTTCCCTTTCTTCTCGAATTGAAGCAGTACAAACCCCAATAGAGGATATGACTTCCGAATTATCAGCTATTCTAAACTTGCATTCCAATTTCTTTGCAATAAGTGGAACAAGGACTGATGCACCACCGCCACCACCTATCAAAACAAATTTATCATCTTTCAATTTGTATTCTTTCATAAGAGTTCTAATAGTCTGTAGAATCTTTTTGGTTGAAATTTCCAAGATCTTGTTTGCCACGTCTTCCATGTTCATACCCAATCTCTGTCCCAAGATTGATAATGCTAATTGTGCAGATTCTTTATCCCCTTTCGCATAATCATTATCAGGGATTATTCCCAAAGCATTAGCAGCACAAGTGGTGGTTATTGCAAACCTCTTACCAGCACCAGCTTCGATTCCAATATAATCAATTGGGTCTCCTTCTCTA
>DASVGC010000191.1:0-2542 GCA_036379735.1 Nitrososphaeraceae archaeon | reverse complement strand
GCGATCTGCCAATTCAAAAGCTGGCTCAATATTGTCTAAAAGATACCGAATTGACATTTAGGCTTACAAGTTTTAATGATAATCTTTTGCTGAAATTATTGTTTGTCATTTCCAGGATATCCAGACTTTCAGTCGAAGACCTTTCTAGGGTAGGGGTCAACCAATGGATCAGAGGAATGTTATTTTATGAACACAGAAAAATTAATGCACTTATTCCTCATAGCGAGGATCTTCGATTCAAAGGACAGGCATCAACTGAGGCAATAATAAAAGAAAAAAAGTATAGGGGAGGTCTTGTTGTAGAACCCACCCCAGGAATCCACTTCAATGTTTCGGTAGTTGATTTTGCCAGTCTATATCCGAGTATTATCAAGGTTCATAATCTATCGTATGAAACAGTAAACTGTCCCCACGATACTTGCAGTCAGGACCCAGAACAAAAAATTCCTGATACAACATACTGGACTTGTAAGGAGAAAAAAGGAATAACTTCACTCCTGATTGGGTCACTCCGGGATCTCAGAGTAAATTACTACAAGCAATTATCAAAAGACAAAACAATCTCCCCTGAAGAACGGCAACTCTATACCGTAGTAAGTCAGGCAATTAAAGTCATTCTTAATGCAAGCTATGGAGTAATGGGAGCTGAGATATTTCCACTCTACTGTCTTCCTGTGGCTGATGCTACTGCGGCTATTGGAAGAAACATCATCACAAAAACAATAGACAAATGCAAAGAGTCCGGTATTGCTGTTGTCTACGGTGATACAGATTCATTATTTCTACGAAATCCTTCAGAAGGTAATGTAGATGAAATTTCAAAATGGGCAAAGACCAATCAGGGCGTAGATTTGGAGTTGGACAAGGAATATCGCTATGTTGTTTTTAATAATCTCAAGAAAAATTATCTCGGGGTTCTCAAAGATGGTACTGTTGATGTAAAGGGACTGACAGGTAAGAAATCTCACACTCCACCATTCATTAGAAAAACATTTTACAGTATGTTGGATATACTTGGTAAAGTTAATACTGAAAACGATTTTGATACTGCTAGGGAGAAAATTAAAGAACTTATTAAGGATAGTGCCAAAAAATTAGAGTCAGATAAATATCCTTTAGAGGACCTTTCTTTTAACGTCATGATAAACAAATCTCCAGAAAAATATGGCAAGAGGACGTCTGAAAATCAGAGAATCTCATCTATTGATGGACGTAGTTCTACTACAACTAGTACTATGAAGGGTATTCCTCAGCATATAAAGGCCGCAATGCAATTCTCAGATAATGGAAAGCAGATTAAGGCTGGAGACATAATCTCATATGTAAAGACAAAGACAGCTGAGGGGGTCAAACCAGTCGAATTGGCAAATCACAAAGACATTGATACCGAAAAATACCTAGAGGCGATGGAATCTACTTTTGATCAGATGCTAACAGCACTGGATGTTAATTTCAAGTCCATAATTGGCAAGCCAAGACAGAGCAACCTGGATGAATTATTTTGGTCAAACTAGTAAACTCGTTTAATTTAGGAATAACTATAAAGAGGTT
This sequence comes from Nitrososphaeraceae archaeon, assembly GCA_036379735.1. Taxonomy (GTDB): domain Archaea; phylum Thermoproteota; class Nitrososphaeria; order Nitrososphaerales; family Nitrososphaeraceae; genus TA-21. The sequence continues at coordinate 991 of DASVGC010000191.1, read as the reverse complement.
ATAACTGAGGATTGACAAAGATTTTAGATCATTTAGATACTATTTTCATTACCCCCGAAAGAACCAAAGCTGGCTGTTCTTTTGGTGACATTGACATGCAAATTTCATTTAACGAAGCTGACATTGTGTTTTTTGGTATTCCATTGGAACTGACGACATCATTTGGAAAAGGGACAAGTAGGGGTCCTGAAGCAATTAGAAGTGCTTCTGGACGTCAAATAGAGACTTATGTATATGATGAAAAAAAAGACATCAAGGAAATTGCAAAAATTTTTGACTTGGGTGATATTAAATTACCCGAAAATAATGACGGCATGAAAATAGAACCTGTCTTTTCTTACTTGGATGAAAATGTTCCTCCCCTAATAGAGGAACTTTCCAGAACAAAAAAGAAGCCATTCATTCTTGGTGGAGAGCACACCATCTCATACTTTTGTTTCAAGGGACTGTCGAAAACTAAGCCTCTGCTGATTCATTTTGATGCACATCGAGATCTAAAACCTGAATATGAAGGATTAAAGCTATGCCATACTACACCATTCTATAGATTGATAGATGAAGGCTACATCCAAGGTAATGAAATAATACAGATAGGTATCAGACAGGCAGATAAAGAGGAGAACCTTTTTGCGGAAAAAAATGGTATTGTAACATTTGATCCCTGGGAAATAAAAAATAATATAGAAAATATCACAGAATATCTACATAAAGTTACTAACAATAGAAATATTTACATTTCATTTGACATAGACGTTTATGATTTACCTTATGTTCCTTGCACAGGAACACCAGAGCCTTTTGGACTGGATCCATTTGAAATATTGAAAGTAATAAAAAGTATTAACGATTCTGCAAATCTGGTGGGAATGGACCTTGTAGAGGTGTCGCTTAAAAATGATGACTACCGGGAAGGAGCACTTGCAACACAAACTCTTCTAAGGATAATTCCAAGAAAGTACGTCTAGATAGATTTAGGATTTAATTCACTTTT
>DASVGC010000190.1:0-5328 GCA_036379735.1 Nitrososphaeraceae archaeon | reverse complement strand
TAAAATTCAACAAATAATTAATTCTTATATTTTTTCTAGTTTCATTTGATTACAATTATATTAGTACTCTACCATATAAGAACTAGTAAATGTCCTTGGACAATAAAACTTGACATTATTTCCAAATTAAGATATATTGATACAGGAAATTGAATCATGGATAGGATTTGTTGACAGATTCTGAAATTAGCGCGCCAATGTTATCAGTTCCACCAAGCCGACCACTTTGATACCATAATTAGTAATGATGTTCGACAAACTCATCAGATTCATTTTGGAATCAATGGGATTCATTCAAATTGTTAGAACGGTTACTCAAGAAGCTCAAGAATAACAAGGCAACAGATAGTCATACTGCCAATCGGCCAGCGTATTTTTCAGGTTGTCGCTTCCCGTCATTAGATACAACCTTTCTAGCATCTTGATGTATTCAGGATGCTGCTTGTGTAATACAATCCTGTCCTTAGCCAAAGAGTAGTATGTTCCACAATCTACCGAGAGGTCGTCGATGTTTTTCTCCAGTACATCCACGCCTTTCTTGAATAGTGTCTGGGCTCGTTGGTCCCCGGTGTATTCGTAGTAAGTCATCAGGTTCGCGACGCAAAAGAGATGACTGTTTAGTATTATGGAATTGTAATTTTCGCTCACCACTCCCAAAAGCCAGCCGTCTTGATTTAGAACAGGAGAATTTAGACCGTTGAATACTTGTTTGGAAAATTCTAGGTATTTGGAATCACCTGTTTCATTATATTTTTTAGCGGTAACAAGCATCGCCTTACTCTGAGCTTCACACCCATACCAGGGAGCAGATATTTCAGAGTAAAAGTCCCAATTGTAGTTATACGGTATCAGATAGTAATTTGTATGGTCTTCATAGTTACTGCTATTAAGGAACCAGTCAGCATTGTCGACAAAGTTAGGATTGTAGACTTTGCCTATATTAAGCCCAAAGAGGTTTTTGTAATCCACCATCGTGTTATTGTTTGCATCAGTAAAATATTCAATATCAGACCAATCTGTTTCGTTCCATCCATTATCGTCAACTATTGTCGAGTCAGGAGTATCGGCGTCTCCCCCACTATTGTTATCGTTTTTATCATCTGAGATATAGACCTGAGCATCATCAACAGAATAGTCTGATACCGCGAATACATCAATTGGTTTCATCATTGGAGTTGTCGAGTCAGTGAGAAGTATCACGGAAAGTGAAGCCAACAACGCCGTTTTAATTATTATTACCATAATAATACTTGGAGAGATATTTCTTTCTTGGTGCAGCAATTCCTTTCATCGACATCTTCAAACCTTAAAAATATTACTGGAAATCATTCGCTAAATAAAGATGCAGTCAAACAATGTAAAAGGATTCATAAAGTAGAATGTATATGATATGCAGAGTATGGCAATAGTTAATTTGATTTTACTCAAACCACAAATTACCTCAGCCTTACCTTTTGTCATGACAACGATCCTATTTTTTACACTTTTTATTACTAATAGCCAAGCATTTGGCTCCCACTTCGGTTCTGTTACTATATATTCGGATGTTTATGCAGGAAGCGGAAGTAGTAACAAACCCGTAAATAAATTTGACCCTATAGAAAAGGAGATTTATTCAGGTGAAACTGTTAAATGGAGTAATCCTACTGCTGGTGCTCCTTACCCGCACCTTGTCACCTTTTTAAGTAATCAAAGTAACGAATTAAAATTTAGAATAACAAACTTCACCTTACCGCTACAATCTTCCAACTCACAAACTGTAATAGACAATTTGAATAAATTAATATCACAAGACGGTGATTCTAATCGGTCTTTTAGCGCAAGGTCTGTACTTTTTCCATCGGTAATAAATTCCACTGATTTTTCAGTAAAGTTTCTTAATAGCAGCGCTAATCCCCTCTATAAGGGCGCCGAATACAACTTCACTGGGAATGAGCCGTTTCTTAACTCTGGGATAATTTGGGCTGGAGGTATAATACCAGACAAGTTTCCCAAAATAAACTCATTTATCGTGACGTTTAAGAATCCTGGTACATACCACTATCAATGTTTAATTTATCCAGAAATGAAAGGCACCATAATAGTGAAGCCCAATCCGGGAGTCTTGGGTATTCAAGTAAATTGAGTTTCCTGAAAAATTACATCAAATACTCATCCACGGATTCCAAAATTAAAATTCTATCGTTATCAGTTCATCTGAACTCACAAATCTATAATTCCAAATATGTGGAGTTACAAATTCGTAAACTTTTTCCTACATATCAGAGCTACCAAAACTGTTCCTATGAAAGGAGCAGAGAAGTAAACCCACAAATCTCCAAAGGAGCCGGATAAAAGTGCCGGGGCTAAAGAGCGAGCAGGATTCATAGAAGCACCCGAGATAAGCCCAAAGAAGAAAATATCCAGTCCCACAATTCCACCAATGGCAATACCCCTAAAACCTTTCAATCCTTTTGTAAGAACAACTGCATATATTACGGCCATTAAAAGTGCAGATGCTAAAATCTCTATCCCCAATATCAAAGGCAGAGGAATCATGTAATTTGGAAGATTAGCTCCTAAATTGGCTTCTGTTCCGATTACAAATTTCACAAAGACACTTGCAAGTAATGCGCCAACTATTTCAGCGCCAACATAAACTGCCAGCAAATTTTTAGGTAAATGTCCTGTAATGAAGTAACCGATAGTAACAGCAGGATTAAAATGAGCCATCGATGTTTTACCAAAAAGGTACACACTTACTGCTACCCCAACAAAAGGAGCGAACGCTATGAATGATATTCCCAATATTCCGCCCAATTTTGCATCAAAAACGACAGAACCAGTAGCGCATAAAACTACTATGAAAGTCCCTATAACTTCAGCCAGAAATTTTTTTTGATTAGTGGTTAGTCTATTGGTAATTTTTAATGTTTGCAACAAGCTCCTTAACTCTCTGTTCGATTTCATCTCTTATCTCTCTCACTATTTCAATTGGTTTATCTTTTGGGTCTTCAATGTTCCAATCTATCAAGTTCTGCAAGAAGAGAGTTGGACAAGATTGTTTGTCCATACAGCCCATATTTACTATTTTTGAGGAGTTACGAATCATATCTTCTGTAATTTCCTTTGATTTTTGTGTACTGATGTCAATGCCAACTTCGCTCATGACCTGAACGGCTAATGGATTAATTTCTGATACAGGCATGGTACCAGCGCTTATTGCTTCGTACTCTTTCGGAGCATGTTTTTTGAAGAAACCTTCAGCTATCTGACTCCTTCCAGCATTTTGCACACAGACAAATAAGACTGATTTTTTAGGCTCGTGTTTAAAGAATTTCAAGCTGTTTCTGCACCTATTATCAAACTAGTAATTTTTCGTCCGCTTGCCTTCTCTTCGTCCAAGTATACTTTTTCGCTGAGGGTTTTAATGTTTTGAAACCCTGCTTTTTCTATACTGCTAAGGTAGTTTTCTTTAGTTAATGCCCCATCAATACAACTACACCAATCCTCGGCATTAACTGATTCTCCATCTACCTCTTTACTTGTAATCAAATCTGAAATTACTATCCTCCCCTTACCTTTCTTCTTCAAAATTCGGTAAACTTCTTTGAAAGCCTTGACTTTATCAGAAGCGAGGTTGATAACACAATTACTGATTGCAACGTCGACTGTATTATCATCAATGGGAATGTTACTTTCAATATCTCCTTTGCGAAACTCAACGTTAGTAAAGCCATTTTCCTTTGCGACGTGACTAGCTTTTTGTAGCATTTCATCGGTGAAATCTATACCAATTACCTTGCCGTTACCTTGAACTTGCTTGGAGGCCAAGAAAGCATCTATACCCGCACCTGAACCTAAATCAACGACAGTTTCTCCTGATTTTAATTGAGCATAATTGAGAGGAGCTCCACATCCTAATCCTAGAATAGAGGATTTAGGTATTGATTCTAAATTCTTCTTATCATATCCGATAGCAACAGATGATACTTGAGTATTATAATTAGTGGAGTTGCAGCAGTCTGGGCTGCAACATCCGTCTGAATTGCCTTCTACAGCAATCTTGCCATATCGTTTTTTTATTTCTGCCTTCAATTTTTCTTGCTCCATATCATTATAGTTTACTACAGAAACTATTTAAGTTGTCAAGGATACTATAGTAAACTAGGTGACCTGTTGGAAACTAAAGGAAATGAAGTAAACGGACTTCCAATGTATAATGGATGTAGTTTTGAGGGATATGATGCATCGTTATTGATGAAGGAAACAACAAGAATCCGAAAGTTGATCACAAACAGAGGAACCTTGGAAATGTTGATACCTCTTTGCTGTTCTTCGAGGCCAGTGAGATACAAGGAATTTAGAAAATTAATGAAGGGTATCAGTAGCAAGACACTAGCAATCAGATTAAAAGAACTCGAAGCAGCAAAAATACTAGAAAGACAGGCCTACAACGAAATACCTCCTAGAGTAGAATATAGGCTTACTTCGAAAGGACAAGAATTAGTAGAGTCAATTATTACTTTAATGAACTGGATGAGAAAGTGGTCAAGGTCATGATCTTGCAGAAAAAGAGGATTAAAAATAAACATGTCAAATAGTATGAGAAAAATAATTGTTTTATATTATTTAGCAGATTTACCTATAATCAATGCTTCAGTTCGATAAGTTTTCCCGCAATTAATCCCAAGATAATTCCATAAATTATGTGGAAAAAAAATGACCCTATCACTACAACCATGCCTAGCTCTTGAAAATGCTGAGCAATTACAAAGACATATTGATTAGGTGCAGAAAAGTTGAACAAATCTATTTTCGGTTGAATTACATATATTGTCAATGGTAAAAATAAGACCAACCAAAGTGATATTCCAGTTATAATTCCCAAAACTGTACCCCGTTTGATACCAATTGGAATCAATTTATTCCAAAATATTCCACCTTGACCTAGCAAATTCCCAGCTACAGTGCCAGTAGCAAAGTGTAAGAGCAGACCAATATATGGTGAAGTACTGGAATCATAAAATCCTAAAGATGATCCTATCACAGCAAAAAAAGTACCGGGAGGCGTCCTTGAAATGAAATCTAAGCTAAATAACAATACAGATATTACAATTGACGACAAAAATCCAGCTAATGTACAATAAGCCAATACATATCTTGAATTTTTTTCAGTTTTCAAGTCTACTAATAATATCTCAAGTCTAGCAGATAAGTTTTCAATCAGATTTATGAGCAAAAATTGAAGTCTTGATAGTTCAAGCACGACAAGTTGGAAAATCTCTATGTTAGCATTCATAGTACAACATTACCTGAACTCCCATAATTCATGACCAGACTAGTGTA
>DASVGC010000189.1:0-2350 GCA_036379735.1 Nitrososphaeraceae archaeon | reverse complement strand
AACAATAGCATTATAGCATTTCATCAAATAAAAGTTATTGAATAACACAGTCTGATAAATTACATACTGCATCAAGGATTTTGGATTGGATATTCTATCAGATTTTGAGTAACATACCGTCTCAAAGAAATAATACAGATTTAGACGGGATCACCCAAACTTCCCTGATTCGAATTAAAACAAAGGCTAGATTTGATAATCTCAGAGGAAGAAGGTGAGGCACCAATTCCCAAAGCAGATCAAGATAGGATAGAATCTCAAGATAAAGTTGTTGTGACTGAGCGTAAAGGGATAACTGGTGCAGATTGCAAGTCAAGTAACGTTCTTGAGGGCGCTTCTAATGCAGAAGATTTGAGGGTCTTGGCTGAGTGTCAAGATGCAACAGGCATTGTTATGCACACTAAAAAGATGGATGATGGTGACTACAAATTTTTCTTGAAGGTAGATGAACAATTCAAGTTCCTTGTAAATGAAAAGAACGATGAAAAAACAGATGGATTTTTGGTCATAGAAATAGTACCTCCACATCAAGATGGTATGTACCTTCCCAAGGATGGGGATCGCGTGCATGTATGGGGAGCATGGGTAACTGATAAACCAAAAGGATGGCATGAAATACATCCTACTTGGAAAGTAGTAAATCAGTAGTCTGTAACCATTAGGTCTATCTACGGGAATATCAAATTCCCGATAGATTAATTATGAATTTGGCATTCAATCACATATTTTATTAAATCAAGATAATAACTAATTTTAGAAATGTCATCTGAGCAAGTTATAATTCATGTTTTAATTTCCTTAGCGACTCTGCTGTTTGCTGCAAAAATATTTGCCGAAGTTTTTAACAAATTAAGACTTCCGGCTGTCTTAGGAGAATTGATTGCTGGTATTATTGTTGGTCCTTTTGCTCTTGGTTCAATACCGATATTTGACGGTCAAGCACTTGTTATCCTAAATGAGACAGTCCTGCAAATAGGCCAAATCGCTGGAATTGTTATATTGTTCATTGCAGGCCTTGCCATCACTCCAAGAGAGTTCCTGAAGGGAGGTGCGGCGTCTTTTACAGTAGGGGCATGCGGAGTTATTGTTCCGTTCTTTTTGGGTTACTATGTTTTTACTCTATTTGGATTACAGGCCTTGGAATCGGTTCTCGTGGCAACAGCGCTTACTGCAACGAGTGTAGCAATTTCTGTCAGTGTTTTAACGGAATTTGGTAAAATGCAAACAAAAGAAGCGAAATTAATCTTGGGAGCAGCAATAGTGGATGATATTCTTGCAATAGCAGTATTATCTGTTGTAGTAACAATGGTTCAAACTGGAAACCTGACGCCAAATGTTATTGATATAATATTTCTGATTCTAAAAATATTGGGAATATTTGCAGGATTACTTTTCGGAGCCATTATCATAATACCAAGAATAGTAAACACAGAAAGATTATGGAAGGCCAAAGGTAGTATTGAAGGTATTGTTACAGCAGCGTTCTTTGGAGCGTCTGCAATTGCCGCAGCAGTTGGACTGTCCCCTATAGTAGGATCATTTTCGGTAGGTATGGCCGTTGCCAGCACAAAAATAATCAAAAAAGTAGAGGAGTATGTCGATAAGTTGGAAATCATTTTTGGCCCTTTGTTTTTCGCAATTATTGGCGCACAGGTGAACCTTACTGGAGTAAATATTGAAGTCTTGATCTTATCAGCAATAGTAATTATCGTTGCTATCGTGAGTAAATTAGTAGGATGCGGATTGCCATCACTATTATTTTTAAAGAGTAAATCAAAGGCTACTATAGTAGGTATTGGAATGATATCAAGAGGAGAAGTTGGTCTCATAGTTGCGGGTATTGGAGTATCCTCCGGAGTTTTATCTTCAAACATTTACACGACAGTAATCATTATGATTGCCGTAACTACACTAATTACTCCAATTTGGTTAAGGAAGGCATACAGTAAAGAAGAGGGAATTGGCAAGGGTTATTCAACAAAATAATAATTCCTGCCAATTACATATTGTAACTCCCTTCATTAACATTTACATGCATTATAATTCTTATTCAGCGAATACTTAAGTCCATTTAAATCGACAAATACTTAAGTAATGTTGGATTCAAATTATATTTACAATGCCAAAATACTTGGACGCCCACAAAATGAGAGGCTTTGATGAAGCAAGTTTGAGACAGGCTAAAGATTCTCCAAAAGATGAATTTGGAGTTACACATCACGACATATTGTACAATAAGGAAGAAGACAAATTATATTGCATTCTAGATGCACCTGACAAAGAATCTGTTGAGAAACATCATCAGAAATTTGGCATTAAATGTGATTGGATTACCGAAGTACAAAGTGTA
>DASVGC010000188.1:0-2582 GCA_036379735.1 Nitrososphaeraceae archaeon | reverse complement strand
AAACTGAGCTTAAAGCAAAACAACTAAAGGAATCTGATGCCGCTATCGCATCCGCATTACTTTTTTCTGAATATCTGAAGGGACAGTACAATGCCGGAAACTCATCAAAGGAATTCTCATTGTCAAACTGGGTAAGGACAGGTAATAACAAGAATGGAATTTAAGATAGATAATCAGGATAATGTACTATCTGGATCAATAAAGGAATCGAGTGGTAATGGCAAGATTGTTGCTAATATAAATAACAAAGAATATTCCATCAAGGTAATCGGTCTTAAAAACGGTATACTTGAATTTATCTTAGATAACTCATATAAGACAGCCAAGATACTTGAATACGGGAGCTCTCAGATCAAAATATTGATGAATGGTGAGCAAATAATTCTCAAGAAGCACTCGAAATTGACTGAAATTTTGGAGAAGTCCATGGCATTAAGTGGTTCTGCTTCTGGAGAAAACAAACTACTAAGTCAAATTCCAGGAAGAGTTGTGTCCATAATGGTAAAAGTTGGAGACCCAATAAAAAAGGGCGATTCTGTAATAGTACTGGAGTCAATGAAAATGCAAGTTGCTGTAAAAGCACATAAAGATGGGGAAATTAAGGATATCAAGGTAAAGATAGGCGATACTGTTTCGAGAAACGATGTTGTAGCTGTAATAGAATAAAATAATAAAATCATATGCCCGGATATTTTCAATCCGGATTCTTAAACTCACTCTTTAATTATTGATTTCTTTTAATTTACTTTTTATTTCATCATAATTTGGTTCAATCAGTGGGTTGTCTGAAATCCAAATATACTTTATTACCCCGTTTTTATCTAGCAAGAAGACAGATCTTTTTGCAGCATTATAGTCCTTCAAAGGCCCTAGATCCTTCATCACTATGCCATAGTTACCAATGGTTTCTCTTTTGTAATCACTTAATAGTGGAAAATTCAGGTGTCTGTTTTCTTTGAATATTTTGTTAGCAAATGGACCATCTACTGAAATACCTACAACTGCAGTGTTGTTATTTTCAAATTCACCCAATGAGTCTCTGAATACACACATTTCTGTTGTGCACACTGGGGATTCTGCTGCCGGAAAAAAAGCCAACAAAGTATTCTTTCCTTTAAACTCTCCAAGCTTGTGCATATTCATGTCGATATCAGGTAATTCAAAATTAGGTGCTACATCTCCTTCTTTTAGATTTGCCATGAGTCTAATTTGATGTTCAACACAATGTTAATCTTTCTATGGGAGAATGTCTTTATCGTATTTTCATTTATGAATGGCAATTACCCAATTTCGATGCATGTTTAGATTAAGTAGATGAAAGATTGTCGAGATTTTCTCTACTCTCATAGCCTGATAAATCTAATGCTATGTGTTTAAAGCCCAACCCTTTTAATTTTGAATCAATCTCTGAAATCTTTTCCAAGTCAAACATTTCCATTAATTCTTCTTTCCCAACCTCAATTCTTGCAACGTCTTGATGATCTCTGACTCTTACCTGCTTAACCCTAAAAATAGATTTGATAAATGATTCTGCAGTTTCTATTCTTTTTAGCTTTTCAAGTGTAACAGGATTACCATGCGGTATTCTGGATGCCAAGCATGAATTTGATGGTTTGTCATAAACTGACAAATTATTAATTTTGGCAATATTTCTTACATCTTGCTTATTAATTCCTAGTTCTACAAGTGGACTCTTGATACCGTTCTCTCTCATGGCTTTGATACCAGGACGATAATCACTTAAATCATCAGTATTTGTGCCATCAACTATCAGATCAACATCCATTTGCCTTGCTTCATTGGACAAATATGTGGCCAATTCGGTCCTGCAATGATAACATCGCAATGTATCATTTTTTACAAATTCAGTATTGTCTAATTCATTATATTTTATTATTTTATGTTCAATGTCAATCTCTTTTGCAACTCTTTTTGCAGATGTTAATTCTTCTTCTGATAGAGTATTATAATCTGCAGTAACGGCAATTGCATTTTTGTCCAGTGCTTTCTTTGCCGCCATCGCTACAACGGCACTATCCACTCCTCCGGATAATGCCACTATTACCTTTTCATTCTTGTTGTGAAACCATGATACCAATTGATGAAAAAGATTATCTTCCAAATTCGTAATCACTTGTATTTTCTTTTCAATTCTTGATGCACGGTATCAGAGATTTTTTTGTATGGTATTTTTAGACTCCTTGAAATTTTCTTGATATCGTCGTATTCTGGTTTCATACTACTAATCAAACCATTTGTACTTTTTGAAATCTTTACCCTGACTTCAAATCTGCGGTTCTTAATTGAAATAGGTAGTGTAATAAGAGATCTTGGTACTGTTATCCTATTTATTTCATTTACTCTACATCCCAAGGAACCTGTCTCATTCAAGAGAATTTGAATAAGAGAGTCTTTACTTGCTTTATCTGATAATACCTTGATTACAAATGACGGTCTATTTTTCTTGGATATTCCTGTTAGGACAGTAACGTCTTTTGCGTTGTTTTCGTATAGTACGTCTATCATATTTCCAATTATTTCACCGGTAACGTCATCGAGATTCGTCTCGAGTTGATAGATAC
>DASVGC010000187.1:0-3492 GCA_036379735.1 Nitrososphaeraceae archaeon | reverse complement strand
TCCCGACGTATCAGATATGATCGCTGATACTAGAAAAGTTTCGAAAGAATTTAACTGGAGACCCACTATAGATATTAAAAGAGGATTAGAGTTAATTGTTGGAGGATCAAGCAATTGAGTTCTATAAATTCAGCAACCATCATCCCCTAAGTATGTCATCTCATGTAATAGATTATTAGACGATATGATATCTCAATTGAACATGCGCATTTTACATATACTTGATGCAGCAGGAGTTGCATGCATTTATTCTAAATATCAACGGATGCTAGGATATGATGCCAGTGTTATCTGGAACAAAGATGTTGCAGATAAGTACGGAATTTATGATTTCTATAAAGATTATTTAATTAACGTTACTTATGAAGATTTTACTCAAACATGCCTGAGGGAAGCAGTGAATGTCGATGTAATCCACGTACATGGTTACATAGACATATTATTTGAGCTTCGCAAGAAATTTGAAAGACAAAAAAAGATCATTTTGCACTATCATGGGACTGACATTCGAGGATTAAAGAAACAAATGCTTCCTCACCGATCACTCCTATCAGATACAGCGATAAAGCTCAAGATGTTATATAGAAAAAAGATTGGGCATGCAAAAGCTCAGAAGTTGGCAGATGCAGTATGTGTATCTACACCGGATTTATTACCACTTGTTAGCAATGGTATCCATATTCCAATTCCAATAGATACAGAGCATTTTAGTCCAAATGGTAATCCGAGTGTAGAACTAAAAGAAGCATTTACAATAAATTCTGAGGTAACAAACATTCAACGCGCACTTGAACTTTGTAAGAAGAATAAGATTAATCTCAACATAGAGGTAATTGACAGGACCAAGAATCCCATACTATACGCCAGCATTCCTGATTTTATAAGAGAGTATAGGACGTACGTAGATATTAGATATGTCAATGATATTGTATTAGAGAATTTGAGTAGCACAGCATTACAATCCTTAGCATGCGGACTAAGTGTCGTGGACTATAATCTAGAATTTCGGCGTGGTCTACCAAAGGAACATGATGCAGCAAATGTGGCTTCTCAGTTGTGTAAGATTTACAGCGAATTAGGTATCCTTTAACTCTTCAAAATTGGCCAAAATACAAGGGACTTTAGCTCACTATAGTAAAATCCTAATTAACCCACAGCGCTGCATATTAGAATAATTATGCTTGCGCAGACCAACTATTTGTTACTGCCATCTTTTGGTGATAGTAACCAACACTGTTGCCATGCAAGTAAGTTTTTGAATCTCATGAGATGATTGGGTAGAAATGTCCTAAATTCTACTATCTTTATATTTGCTATTTGACAAAAGATCTCAAAATCCTTAACAGACCAAAAATGTAAATGTGTAAATGATTGCCGTGGAACATATCCTCTTAGCATCTGAATTCGCCATTTAATGTAACCACTATTTGGGATAGTTACGATAACTCCTTTTTTTGCATGGTTTATTGCATCGTTTAAGATTTTTTGTGGATACGCTGTATGTTCAATTACCTCCAACAAAAGTATGTAGTCATAAAAGGTATCATCAGAAAGACCAAGTCCCTCTGTAATATCTCGAATTTGTGTTTGTATGCCCAGTTGCCTTGCTTTTTCACATGCAGTTGCTGAGATATCCAACCCGGTCACTTTAACATTCTTATTTTTTATCAAGAATTCTGAAACAGTTCCGTCGCCTACTCCAACATCCAATATTGTTGCACCGGGTTCAATCCATTCTTCCACTAGTCTGGCCCTTGATAAATTACCGGTATTTACCGCTGAGTGATATTTTTCATAATCTTCAAAGACCTCTGGGAATTCCATATTACTTTGAGTTAGTGCAGTCCATGATTCACGTAATATACCTAACCCAAGTGAAACTCCAAAACGAGGAGAGTACCGTGATCCCATGCCATTGGTTGTATGAAAGGGGATATTTGATTTAATTGAATATGGACGATAAAAACAAAGATGGTCGATATTACATCAAACACCAAAATCAGAGCACCACGAAATATTGTGCTCATAACGCTTGGCTATGATGTCAACAACAATAGCATGGTTTGATTTCATTTTAATACGATTTTTGAAAGCAACTCATTGATAACTTGTGATGTTTTACCGTTGCCGAATGCTGCTTTTGAGTATTTAGAACCTGTCGAAGGTTTTTTGATGGCTTTGATAATTTTTTTGCTATCAACTCCTGTGAGAACATTCCACTGTCCTTTGAGGGTTTCAATCCACTCGGTATTTTTTCTCATAGTTATACAGGGTACTTTTAGTAAATACGCTTCTTTTTGAATTCCCCCCGAATCGGTAACTACCTTTAAGGAATTTTGCAACAAAGCAATAAAATCTATGTATCCTACAGGCAGTAACGTCTTCACATTTGAACACCTCAATAGTCTGTCTAATAGCCCAAAAGTTTCAAACCTCTTTTTCGTTCTAGGATGTATGGGAAATACTATAACACTGTCCTTGAGCGCTTCGAATGTTTCTAAGAGTTGAATAAAGAGATGCTTTGAATTAGTATTTTCTGCTCTATGCATTGTAAGTAGTAAATATGATTTTGCTTTAAGATTTAAGATATCAAGTATTTTTGATTTTCTTGAAATCGATCTTGTCTTGTTTATTATTTCTACCGACAAATCACCAGTATTGAATATTTTACCTCGTATTCTTTCTTTTTTCAGATTATTTACGGCATTCGCCGTTGGCGCAAATAGATAATCGCTCAAATGATCCGTCAGGATTCTGTTATTTTCTTCCGGCATAGACGCGTCGTAACTACGTAGTCCTGCCTCAATGTGCGCCAATTTAATATCACACTTATTTGCACAAATTGCTCCAGCTAAAGTCGAATTAGTATCACCATAAACAAGAACAAGCTCAATTTGTTTTTCTAAGAGTTTGTTCTCTAGGCGTTTAACTATTTCTCCAATGTGGAAACAAGAACTCCCCGATCCGACTCCAAGATGAACATCTGGTTTGGGAAGCGTAAATTCTGAAAAGAAAATATCGGACATTTCATAGTCATAATGTTGACCTGTGTGAACTATGAGATGTTCGATACCTGAACCCTTTAATGATCGATGAATGGGTCCTAACTTAACAAAATTGGGTCGAGCTCCTACTATTGATGCTACCTTCATTCATGCAAGATAACAAATTCAAAATATAAATATCCACTTATTTTTTTTGATCTCAAATTCGTTTCAATGCGGAAATATCCTTTTTAGAAAAACAACTCAAAACTAAAAAGCGCTAATTACAAGTAAATGGTTCCTAGACATTAGTATTCCTGGTTCTGTTCGATTAAGATACATACGCTTCGAACTTTCTTTCATCGACTTGGTGGATTACCTTTGGAAACAAACAGGATTCCACTACCATTGCTTCACCTGAAAGACATTTTGAACGATGGAACACATCATCGCCCTTTTTTGCGATATTAATCGCAGCTAAAACATCCCTGTCAATTACAAGATGACA
>DASVGC010000186.1:0-5001 GCA_036379735.1 Nitrososphaeraceae archaeon | reverse complement strand
TGAACAAGCTGCGTCTGTTGATACTGAACAAGCTGCGTCTGTTGATACTGAACAAGCTGCGTCTGTTGATACTGAACAAGCTGCGTCTGTTGATACTGAACAAGCTGCGTCTGTTGATACTGAATCGGGTACCGAAAAGGCTAAACAAAACAATCTGATTAACGAGCTTGTGAAAACAGGAAAGCTTACGGAAGAGGAGGCCAAAGAATTAGTAACAAAGTCGACTCAAACTGGAACTGGTAATCCGTCAACTACTGATACTGCAACGGCATCAGCTATGGAGACTCGTGCTTCTAATTCAACCTCTACTTTGAATACGGAGGACAACAGTGATTCTACTCAAACATCCACCAATGAAAACAATAGTCCTGTTAATCAATCCTCCAACACTGATACAAATCCTGAAGATTATGACGACCTCAACGAACTAATAGATGATATAAAAAATAAGCGAGTTGACTTTGAGGTATCTTTGAATGAGTTCAAAAATTCAGGAGCATATCAAGGAACAAATGAAGAGATGCAAGATTGCATAGATTTGGCCGGAAAAATAGGAGATAATCTCATTGATTACGAAATAGTCCGCTGTACTGAAGATACAAACTTTTTCAAGAATCAATTGACCAATAGTGACAATAATAATGATGATGAGAATTGATGAGAATAGATAAATTCGTTATATGGATACCAGTTAGTAGTATCTGAAATTCCACGATACATTGAATTGCATTTGATTTTTCACACTTACTAGTTGAATAGGTTATAAAAGATTTTCATATTGATCATATTGTTCAATCAGAACAATGCGATATCTCCAGCAGATTTGCTAAGTGATTATCTTAGACTCTTTATCATTATCAAAAATGAGTCCTCGGAAATGTCTAGGCGTCTCTTACAGAATCTCAGGAAGTCGTCGTATTTTGCGTTCCGCTCCTCCTTTTCAATATTTATAATCTCTTGAATTTCAATCGACAATTGTCCCAAAGAGCCCAGATATTCAATTGTAAAATCATAATCATGAATTGTACCCAGAATATCTTGAAGCTTTTGAAGAGTTTTTCTTATTTTCAGTATATTATTACTTTCTTCTGGTAACAATTCCAACAGATACTTTAACTTCTTGCAGGAAATCCGTAGATCATGTAATTCTTCTAATTGCGATGGATTTGTGAGGACAGCAGGAAAAGTCGATTCTATCTCAGATATAAATTTTGATACCATTTTCTCATATCTTTTTTGTAACTCTTTTTCAGTAACACCAATTCTATCTATGATTCTATTTGTATCAGTACTTATTAAGGAACGTGCAATTGTTTTTGCGCGTTGTAAATTTGTATTTCTTGATACTTTCAATGCTTGCATTACGCCATTTCTTCTCGCATTTGAAGGATATTTTTGTAACTTTTCATAAATAATATCTAAATCTCTAATTTCGCTATTAAGTTTAAAAAATTGCTTGCATTTCAAGACGTAATCAGATAGTGATGATCCGGTCCTATTTTTCTTTGGCAATATGAGATAAGTAGCATCGAGCCGTCTGATAGCAGTTCTAATATCATGAATCTGCTTAGCATTTGGAGTTTTCAAGTATTTGCTTACTCGAGTATTGACCCTTTGAAGATTCTCACCTAATTTTGTCAGAAAGGGTAGCGGATATAACATATCAGTTTAAACTTAGTGATTATGCGTTTATTAGTTTTCTTACTTTACAAAAGTCAATTTCATGTTTCGGACGTCAGAGATTGCGAACAACTTGTTTCTTTATGTCGTCGCTTTAAATTTATTCAAATTACATCTTCTCATTTCTGGTAACATATACTTATGGAAATGTATAACATAGTTCTATCTAAGATAATTCGACATGATCTACGTGGTCTTTTAGATCTACGCGATGATCATTCCTAATTCAAATAAGAATGACATAAGTTAACTGTTCTTCATAGATTAACTTGCTCAGTCTAGAGAAAAAAAGTAGTAAGAAAAATTCAAGTCCTAATTTCTTGAAGATAAATAGTGGTAGAAAAACATTTCATATTTCTATTATAGCAATTCCTGTTGCTATTTTGCTTTTCTATGGCATAGAAGATAAGAATGCTTGGTTCTTTGGGCATGACTATATTAATGATTATCGATACAGAATTGAAAATAATGTAGTTTACCATATTGGAGTAATGGTCAGTCATTACGCACTAATTGTTACACTCAGTATAGTAGGATTATTAATTAGTTGGATTATTTATGAGGTATTAAAGCTGTCTAATGTTGCAATAAACAAATCAAAGTTCAAACTAATTTTTCATTTGGTGGCAAAGATCTTAACTTTCTTGCAGAACTCTTTCCAAAGTGATCCAATCAAAAACAAAACCATTTCTATGGTTTCTATCGAATAGTATTGTTTTTCACTACCATTTAGTCTTCACAAGTCCAAAATTATAATCGCAATTTAAGCCAGCAAATAAGATATTATTTCTATCCAACACTACTATATTAGAAAAGATAACGATACGTCATGAATTCTTGTTGATTACTATATTTTCACTTTAGTTCATAATACATCTATGTTTTTCGTATTGTATATCAATTTATTCTGCTATACAAAATGTATTCACAGCTTCCAAGTCTAAGCCAAGATGGGTTAATGGTTGATTATTGTTCATCACAACCAATAACTCCATCAATTTTCTTTGTAACTAATATCAAATTGGCAGATATCTAACTGATAAATACTTTAAAGAATTGTAATATTCAATGCAGGGAAGATGCGACGTTTGTGGAACGGAAAATGTTGAATTACAGCAAAAGAACATTCAAGGACAAGACAAGAACATTTGTTCAAATTGTGCTAATCTATAGGCGTATTTGCTGTCCTTATATTTTTTTATTTGATATATCCAGTAGATTAATAGGGTTGCTGGTTACTAATATTGAGTATAAAATCCAGGACCGAAATCCCCTAGAAACTCAATGGATAAAGCCGGTTGGTTATTTTTGAAGTAATATCGCTTTACGAAGCAAAATTACTTTATCAACTCCATAAGATATTTATTTAGTTTGAACATCGCTCTTTTTTGATGATTGACCAAAGGCAAATCACAATGATTATCATCGGTTTAGCCGTAATATCATTAGTTCTTTCAGCTGTTGCAAACACTTTTCTCGTGTATGCGCAGGTTGAAACAAAGTACAAAGCAAAATTAATCGGAGATAGTGCAGTACCACCAGTTAATACGACCGCTGCAGGTAGAGCAGTTATCTTTGTAGGTAATGATTGGCTGTGGTGGAAATTGAACGTAACTGGAATAACTGATCCAACAATGGCCCATATGCATATGGGAGTAAAAGGTGAAAATGGAGCAATCTTTGTCCATTTGTTAAGGTCGGCACACTTTGAGAATACAACAGAAAGGATGATAATTTCTGGAAATATTTCTGCTTCTGATCTTCAGGGTCCAATGCAGGGAAAAACATTTGATGATTTACAATCTTTATTTAAATCTCTGGGAGCCTATATTGACCTCCATACAAAAGATCATCCTGATGGAGAGCTGAGAGGAACAATAAAGATTCAGGGTGGTAACGCTACGAAAGATTGGGTATAATATTGTAAAGCGTAAATTATAAAATTTTTATTTGGAAGCCTCTAGTAGATCGTACAAGATGAGTAGCAATAACTATGAAAAGCTTGGAGTCTTTTATCTGGGAAAAAAGTATGATATTTCTAACAAGAAAACCAGTAATGATGAGTTGATTCTATATGATTCAAAGGATCTTGTTACTCATGCAGTTTGTGTTGGAATGACTGGAAGTGGAAAAACAGGCCTCGGAATTGTAGTTTTAGAAGAAGCCATCATAGATGGAATTCCGGCAATCATTATCGATCCAAAAGGGGATATGGGAAACTTGCTTCTTACTTTCCCTGATCTTACAGGCGAGAATTTTGAACCCTGGGTAAATCCAGCGGATGCCTCCGATAAAGGATCTACAATAGAATATGCAAAACAAGAGGCAGATAAGTGGAAGAAAGGTTTGAATGATTGGAATCAGGATGGAGCTCGAATTAAGCGTCTTCGCGAATCAGCAGATTTTGTAATATACACTCCCGGTAGTAATTCGGGGATCCCAGTTTCAATTCTAAAATCATTTGAAGTACCAGCCAAGGAGATATTGCAAGATAGCGAAGCCATAAGAGAAAAAATATCGAGTACCGTTACCAGTCTTTTATCACTAGTTGGAATCGATGCAAATCCAATTGAAAGTCGGGAGCATATTCTCATATCTTCAATCATGGAATATTCATGGAAGGCAGGAAAGAATCTTGACATTCCTTCTATAATACAACTTATCCAGTCACCACCAATAAATAAAATAGGGGTACTGGACACGGAATCATTTTTCCCTTCTAAAGAAAGGTTTTCTTTAATCACATCTCTAAATAACTTACTTGCATCATCTGGTTTTTCTGCGTGGATGGATGGTTACCCTTTAGATATCCAAAATTTGCTTTATGGTACAAAGGGTAAATCCAAAGTATCGATATTTTCCATATCACATTTGAATGACAAGGAAAGAATGTTTTTTGTATCTCTATTATTAAATCAATTAGTTGGGTGGATAAGATCTCAATCAGGAACCATGAGCCTCCGAGCCATTTTATATATGGATGAAATATTTGGCTATTTTCCTCCAGTGGCTAACCCGCCATCAAAAACACCATTATTGACATTGCTCAAGCAAGCAAGGGCTTTTGGACTCGGAATCATTTTGGCTACTCAGAATCCGGTAGATTTGGATTATAAGGGATTGTCAAATACTGGAACATGGTTTATTGGTCGTCTTCAGACTGAAAAAGACAAGGAAAGAGTCTTAGATGGTTTAGAAGGAGCTTCACAAACTCTGGGAAAATCCTTTGAGAGAAAAGAAATTGACAAAATTTTGTCCTCGCTTGATAAAAGAATTTTTGTTATGTCGAATGCTCACTAAGATGGTCTGGAGATATTTCAG
>DASVGC010000185.1:0-3431 GCA_036379735.1 Nitrososphaeraceae archaeon | reverse complement strand
AGGCACTTTATTGGGAACTGTATCCATATGTCCACAAAGAAGAATCCTAGGATATCCCGTTCCCTTTGTAGCTATAACATTTCCTACACTATCTATCTGAGCCTGTTCAAACCCCAGATCATCAATACATTTTTCCTTAAGCATATTAGCTAATTGAGATTCAGATCTTGAGGGTGTATAGAGCTCTATTGATCTTTTTAAGAGCTCCACAGCATAATTAGGCGAGACCAATTTTAATAATAATATTAGTTGTATTTCAAGGAGTAATCGACTATCAAATCTTGAATTGGTATTCCTGTTACTCTGACAGTATTTTTAAACTCTGTTGTATTATTTACTTCGTGAACCAATAAACCATCTCGTGAACTTTCCATAAGATCTACTCCAACTATTTTTCCATCTACTGCTTGTGTAGATTTTATACAAATATCTTCGAGCTCTTTTGTAATTGGACATGATTCTGCTCTGCCTCCTAAAGCCATATTGGTTTTCCATTCGCTATTTTCCGAATAACGATATATAGCAGCTACTACTGTATCGCCTATTACTATTGCTCTTATATCTCTAGGCGGTCTATCAACAAATTCCTCAAAATAATATATTTGATAAAGTGGAAACATATGTTGTCTATCTTCAATTACGGCCTTCGCTGCATCTTTGTCTTTTAGTAACGCAATTAATCTTCCCCAACTTCCAATTGTGGGTTTAATTATGGTCGGATATCCAAAAATATCAAGCGCAGAAAGCGCGGCTTCATATGAAAAAGTTGTTATGACTTTGGGAGTTTTTATTCCAGCGTTTTTCAATTTCATATGTGTAAATAATTTATTACCACAAACAATAGAAGTATTAAGTGGATTAATAACACTAGCTCCCAAACCTTCCAGTGCAGCAGTAGAATGAAGACTTTTGAAATAACTAACACATCTTTGTATAATTGTTTTATTAGAATAGCTAGGACCGTCTAGTTCCAAAATTAGATCTTTACAATCGACATTCGTTATGTCAATTCCTCTTTTTCTAGCAGACTCGTAGATAGCTTTTTCTTCCCAGCGTATATTATCATAAAGAAGAGTGAGGGAGGTTGTGTTCTTTCTCTCAGTCACTGTCCCCAATCCTCGCCAACTACTTGAGATGGCTTAATACTGAATCCATCTGCTCCCTTGACTAGTTCATAGCTTGAACCACAATCTGGACAGGCAACTATTTCGCCTTCAATTGAATCATCGGGGATTCTTATTTCTGCATCACATTCTTTACATTTGACCATATTCTTTTACTCCTTTATCACATTTGGCGATCCTTCATTAAGTATTTTTCTTTCTAGACGTTCATCCAGAAACAATTCTAAAACGTCACCCATCCTAAGTTCCTTTAATCCACGGGCGAGAGTTTCAGCCTCATGTTTGCTCGTTTCGAGACCCAATAACGATAAAAGGTAAGCTGCTCCGTTTTTACCTGCTAGCTCGCCAAAAACGATTTTTCTTCTATTTCCTACAAGTTTGGGTTCAATTATCTCATAAGCAGACGGATTTCGAAGAATGGCTGCAAGATGTGTTCCTGCTTTGTGCTTATATGCACTATCACCTACGATCGGTGTAGATTCTGGAATGTCGAGACCTGTATATTGAGATATTGTTTTTGATAAATCTTTCAACATATGTAACCTAAAATTATTGCTAGATTTGTAAATGAGATTTAAAGCTATAGAAGTTTCAGCCAGAGAAGGTATTCCGGTTCTTTCCCCAAATCCATCTATTGTTGTGTGAATCTGATCTGCACCAGCTTCGCATCCAGCCAATGCATTTGCTAGTGCCAATCCCACATCATTGTGACAATGAACATCAAGGGAGCTCTTGGATTTATCAATATTATCATAAACCATTTTCACCAAATTATACATGCCATTTGGTCGCATAATTCCAACAGTATCAGGGATACTTATTCTTTCAACGCCCAGTCCATTGATTTCTTTGCACATTTCTAATAGAAATGAGGGTTCAGTTCTACTCGCATCCTCCATTGTAAATCGAGATTTTAATCCATGGGATTTTATATATTCGACTACTTCTATAGCTCTCATTTTTGCTTCTTCTCTAGAAATTTTTAATTTAGCACTTAAATGTATATCAGAAATTCCCATATATGTCGCTACCCAAGTAGCGTTAGTTTTAATTGCTGTATCCACATCAGATTTTATTGCCCTAACATGGGCAACAATATCTGCTTTTAACCCTTGTTTAATTATGATTTTGGTTGCTTCAAAATGATCTTGAGAAACAACAGGGCTGATTTCTATTTGATCAACTCCAAAAGAATCTAACATCCACGCAATTTGAATCCGCTGTTTGCTAGTAAAAGATACTCCAGGATGTTGTTCTCCTTCTCGTAAAGTCGAATCTAGAACCTTTATTTTTTTTTGTCCCTCATCTATTTTATTGTAATAGTGCGCATAATAGTTAGGATCGTCTGATTTTAGTGACATTGTAATGCAACTAAAACATCTTTCGTATATGATATAAATGTTTATGACGAAATTATTTAAAAAGAAGCGAAATCATTCTATGTCGAGGAAACCAAGATTCTGTATATAAACAAAATTACTTTAGAGTTTTTAGGATAATCACTGTATTGGTATCCGAAACACCTACAATTTTTCTTACATCATCAATGTATGAATTTATTTCGGAAATAGTAGAAGCACTTATTATTGCTGCAATATCGTATTGTCCAGTTATCTCGTATACTACTTTTACTCCTCCCAGATTCAACAACCTAGAGGTGACGGTAGAAGTATCTGACGTAGAAGCGACTGAAATTAGAGTTATTGCGCTTGTCTCTTCCTTTTGATTTACTTCAATAGTAAATTTTTTTATTATTTGATTCTCTATTAAATTTTTAACTCTTCTCCTTACTGCAGATTCTGAAAGGCCCACAGAAGTAGCTATTTCTACAAATGATTTACGTGAATCATTTTGTAGGATCCGAATAATTTGTTCATCAAAAGAATCAATATTATTTAACATTTCTTCTAACCTCTTCTTTGCTCAATATATTATCCATGATTTCCAAGGTTTTTAATACCTTTACTTCATCTAACACTAAAGGAGGACGTAACCGAATTATATTTCTGCCTGAATATAACATAAGAAGTCCTTCTTTTATTCCATCCATTAAGACATCTCTAACGTCAAAGCGTAATTCTACTGCAAGCATCAATCCTAATCCTCTTACTTCTCGAATTATTTTATGTTTTTTTTGTAGTTCTAATAATCCATTTTTAAATAAATTTCCTATGTGAAGAGCATTTTCTACGAGCTTATCTTCTACGATGGAATCAATTGTAGCTATCCCTGCAGAGCAAGCAAGTGGATTACCAGCGAATGTTGATGAATGCTCACCGATTTTTATGGAATCAAGAATTTCAGGTT
>DASVGC010000184.1:0-3532 GCA_036379735.1 Nitrososphaeraceae archaeon | reverse complement strand
TAATGCAACCAATTCATACAGTAGAAGCCGGAGAGGGCATAACTGAGGCCGCTCGCATATTACGTAAACACAATATTAAGAGACTAGGTGTTGTTTATAAAGACCGATTAGCTGGTATCATTTCAAGCTCTGATGTAATTGCTGTTACTCCAGAATTAGTAGATGTGGTATCTGAGAAGGCAGCTATTATAAGAGGTGAAATTGGCAGACCTGCATCTCCCATTTCAGGATATTGTGATGAGTGCGGCGAATGGTCAGACATGCTAATGAATTCTGAGGGTGGCGCGTTTACCTGCGAAGTCTGTAGAGGATCACAGTCTCCAAACTCTGATTATTAGAACAACGATTGGTTGGATACATAAATTCCAAGTTAGAAATTCGGATGACATATCCTAATTTTGTTTTTTAAACAAATTTTTTATCAAAAGATTAAAATCACGTAGTTCTGAAAAATCAATGAATGAGTTCTAATTCTTTAGAGAGAACAATTGATAAAGTTCTTTCGCAAAAAGAATCCGCGTTAATTTCAGAAATTGACTCTGCACTTCAAAATTCACTAAAAAATTTAGAATCTTCAAAGAGCAGCCTTAAAGTCGAATATGACAATATTATTGAATCATCAAAAAAACAGGCAGAGAACCTTAAGCGTCAGATAATAGGTTCTAGCACCTTGAATGCCAGAAATAAAGAACTAGTTATAATCGAATCAGCTATTGACGAAATTTTTGACAAGGCAAAAGAAAAACTTGCAAAAAGTAATAACGAGAAAAATTATGAAAAATTATTAGCTCGAATGATACAAGATTGCTCTGAAAAGTTAGGTTCTGAAATTGTTATACAATGCAATAAGACTGACTTGAGCCTGGTAAAGAAGTTAGTATCACAGGAAGCATCCAATAAGAAATCAAGAATAACTGTATCTGATCAAGTTGTAAATATTCTTGGCGGGATAAGAGCAGCTTCTGTTGATGGAACAATGAGCTTGGACAATACACTTGATTCTAACATTGAAAGTCTCAAACCTTTAATAAGGAAAGAAATAGTCCAACTGCTTAGAGGCGAAAATAAGTAGATGGTAGCAAAAGGAAGAATTGTTTGGGTTAGCGGTCCTGCAGTTAAAGCCGATGGGATGTCGTCAGTAAAAATGTACGAGACAGTCGAAGTCGGTGAATCAAAATTAATTGGTGAGGTTATTAGGTTAACAGGAGACGTAGCTTTTATCCAAGTTTATGAATCCACATCTGGTCTTAAGCCTGGAGAAGCTGTAACTGGTACTGGTCAGCCACTTTCAGTTCTATTAGGCCCAGGTATTATTGGAAGAATATATGATGGTATTCAAAGACCATTGGATGAGATTGCCGAAAAATCTGGAGCATTCATTGGTAGAGGTATCACAACTACCCCGGTCGACATGAAAAAGAAATACAAGTTCACTCCCTCAGTGAAAAAAGATGATACTATTCTAGGAGGCTCTATTCTTGGAGCAGTTGAAGAAACTCCACTTTTAACTCACAGAATTCTAGTTCCACCAAATTATCCAGAAGCTACTATTACTGAAATTGCAAAGGAAGGTGATTATGATTTAGAGCATATAATTGGACGTGCTAATAGTAAGAATGGCGACAAGATAGAACTAAAGATGTATCACAAATGGCCTGTTAGAAAGCCACGTCCATATTCTGAAAGATTTGATCCTACTATACCACTAGTTACTGGACAGAGAATTATTGACACTTATTTCCCCATTGCAAAAGGTGGAACGGGTGCTATTCCAGGTGGTTTTGGGACAGGAAAGACTGTAACATTGCATCAAATAGCCAAATGGGCAGATTCCAAGGTTGTCGTCTACATTGGCTGTGGAGAAAGAGGCAACGAAATGACAGAGGTCCTTGTAGAATTTCCACATCTAATTGATCCAAGATCTCAGAGGCCATTAATGGAAAGAACAGTTCTCGTTGCTAATACCAGTAACATGCCTGTAGCGGCTAGGGAAGCCTCAATCTATACGGGTGTTACTATGGCAGAGTATTATAGAGATATGGGTTACGATGTAGTTCTTGTTGCTGACTCTACAAGTAGATGGGCAGAGGCTTTAAGAGAAATGTCAGGCCGATTGGAAGAGATGCCTGCAGAAGAAGGATACCCATCCTATTTGGCTTCAAGACTCGCAGAATTTTATGAAAGAGCAGGTAGAATAAGAGCACTTGGTTCACCAGATCGTTCTGGATCTGTGACACTGGTTGGTGCCGTATCTCCGTCAGGTGCAGATTTTACTGAACCCGTGACAACACATACAATCAGATTTATCAAGACATTTTGGGCACTGGATACTAGATTAGCATACTCAAGACACTATCCATCTATTAACTGGATGCAGTCTTATTCTGGTTACCTTGAAGATGTTTCCAAATGGTGGAAAGAAAATGTAAGCCCTGACTGGTATGACTTGAGAGCAGAATCATATCATATCTTGCAGCGTGAAGATACATTAAAAGAAATTGTCAGGTTATTAGGACCTGAGGCACTTCCTGATGAAGAGAAACTAGTCTTGGAAGTTGCTAGAATGCTAAAGATAGGAATCTTGCAACAAAACTCATTTGATAAAGTTGATACCTATTGCGGTCCTGCTAAACAATTAAAATTGGTTCGACTTATGGTAATGTTCTATAAAGAAGCACAAAAGGCTCTTAAGGAAGGAAAATCATTAGCAGATATCAGAGCTTTGCCAATAATTACAACATTGCTAAAGGCAAAATTTGAAGTTACAGATGAGGAGATTTCAAAATTGGAAGAAATAGAAAAGCAGCTATCTAATTCGTTCAAAGGTAACATAGAGGAGGTAAAGGTCTCTGTCTAAAACAACGGGAATAGAATATACGAAAATAGCTGAAATAAAAGGGCCACTTATGATTATCGATGGTGTTACAAAAGCCTCATTCGACGAACTCGTAGAAATTGAAACAAACGATGGTGAAAGACGATTAGGAAAAGTTCTTGAAGTAGGAAATGGAAAAGCTGTAGTCCAGGTTTTCGAAGGGACAACAGGATTGGCCATTACGGGAACTAGAGTAAAGTTCCTTGGAAAAACAATGGTCATGCCAGTATCTCAAGAATTGCTGGGTCGTGTATTTGACGGTCTGGGAAGACCAAATGATGGTTTACCAGATCCGGTTGCTGACAAGTTCCTTGATGTCAATGGAGAACCAATGAACCCTCAGAGTAGAGAATATCCTACATCATTCATTCAAACTGGAGTATCTGTAATTGATGGAATGTTGACACTGGTCAGGGGTCAAAAACTACCTATCTTTTCAGGCTCTGGAATGTCTCACAACATCTTAGCAGCTCAGATTGCTCGTCAGGCTACTGTCGTAGGAACTAACGAAGACTTTGCTGTGGTCTTTGCAGCGATTGGTGTACAATATTCTGAAGCTCAGTATTTTAAGAGGAGTCTAGAGGAATCGGGTGCTTTGAAACGAAGTGTACTATTTGTTAACCTTGCAGATGATCCTGCTATTGAAAGAATAATTAC
>DASVGC010000183.1:0-2149 GCA_036379735.1 Nitrososphaeraceae archaeon | reverse complement strand
TTAAGAACCACCTTAGTTCTCAAATTAACTCGAATATTGATAACTTGGAAAATATCTTAATAGGTCATACATATGTACTTCCTTTTGAAGAACATGGCAGTCACTTATATGATGCACGCAGGTTTTCAGAATTACTGAACTCGTGCGCCCTTAGCAATAAAACAGGATTGGGTATGAGTATATGTCTGGGAGACCGCTCGTCATCTCTTGATGAGGCTGAAAAAGATACAAACGAATTCAACAATAATTCTCAAAGATTGATATCAAAAATACTCAAAGAGAAATGGAGGATTTTTGATAAAGGGTTGTGTATTTTCATTAATGCCGATGGAATAGTTGAACCCGATTATATTGGTTATCTGTCGAAGTTATTAGGTTCACATTATCAGTTCATGAATAAGGTAATAATAATGAAAACGGCGATTGACGAAAATTATTCAAAATATTTCTTTAGCTCTCTGTTAAGTGGAACTATAGACGTGCAACAAATGACAAAGGAATTATCAAAATCAGTTAGCGGTATTACTATGACATTTAATAATGCCGAAGGTCAAATTGTTATACCACCTGCACAAGAGGATTCTTTAATTTCCATTATTCAGAACCAAATCAAGAAGATCTCGAAATGAAAGAAGGATTTAATATCAAGTCTAGCATGAAAATAGAATTTAATAGTGAAAAGGAGATAGATACTATGATTAATGCATTGACACCAGATAATATTTGTGTTCCAGAAGGACTGAAGATTGATATGAGATCAGAAAATAAATGCTTAGTAATTGACATTCTATGTGAAAATGGATCAGGAACGTTCCTTAACACAATAGATGAAATACTAGAGCATATATCGTTATCAAGGGCAGTGACATCAAATGATTGATCCTAAGATTCTTAAAGAAAATCCAAAAACCATACGAGAAATGCTAGAGAGAAGGAAGGTTAGTTACCCACTTGATGAACTACTCGATCTTGATGCGAAAAGACGCGAACTTATTATAGAAACACAGAATTTGAGGCATAAAAAAAACACACTATCACAAAATATTGCAAATAAGAAGAAAAAACAAGAATCTGCTGAAAGTGAGCTTGACGAAATGAAAAATGTTGGAGAGATGATGAGCACTGCGGAATCTAAAAGAATCATGGTAGAAAAAAGATATGATGAATTAATCTACAGCATTCCCAACCTCTTGCATGAATCAGTTCCAACTGGAAAAAGCGAAGATGACAATATTGTTGTCAGATCTCATGATCTTCACATGAAATCAAGTGCAACAAATGATCATGTCGATTTGGCAAATTCCCTAGGACTTATCGATCTTGAAAGGGCCGCTAAAATAGCGGGTGCTAGGTTTTATTTTCTAAAAAAAGAAATTGTCAAGTTGAATCAGGCTTTGATAAATTATGCTCTAGAGTTTCTTGAAGGATATGGTTACCAATTGATACAACCTCCTTTTATGTTGAAAAATGATGCAATCAAAGGATCCATAATTATGGATGATTTCCAGGATGTGATTTACAAAATTGAAAATGAAGATCTATATATGATAGGAACATCTGAACATGCGATGGCGTCTATGTACATGGATGAAATTCTAGATTCAAAAACACTTCCATTAAGATACGCCAGTATTAGTCCTTGTTTTAGGAAAGAAGCTGGAGCGCATGGAAAGGACATGAAAGGGATTTTCAGAGTCCATCAGTTTGAAAAAGTTGAACAATTTGTAATCTCAGATTCAGCGAATTCATTTGACGAGCATGAAAGAATGCTAAATATATCTGAAAGATTTTACCAGAATTTAGAAATTCCATTTAGAGTGGTACTATTGTGTAGTGCCGATACAGGTAAGGTATCTTCAAAGACATATGACATAGAAGCTTGGATGCCAGGACAAAATAAATACAGAGAAATCGGATCCTGTTCTAATTGTATTGATTTCCAGTCCAGACGCTTAGCTATACGTCATAGAGAAAAAGTCAACGAGGATACTCGATTAGTTCACACATTGAATAGCACTCTTGTCGCAACTGAGAGGACTATTGTAGCCATACTTGAGAATTATCAAACAAACAATCAAACAGTAATTATCCCAACGGTATTAAGAAAATACATGGGAGATATGAAGGAGATTAAATCATCCTAAATTGT
>DASVGC010000182.1:0-5043 GCA_036379735.1 Nitrososphaeraceae archaeon | reverse complement strand
TTAGTGTCTTGATTATGGTTTCATGATCTGTCAATAGGTTCCCTAACATGGTATCTGCATCTGGATATGAACCAACATCTTCTCTTATTTCAGAAGAATTTATGAATTCTTTTAACGTAGCTCTAGTCTTTCCGCCTACAGCCCGCACTCTTTCGGCGATTTCATCAACTGAAGCAGATAATATATCATACTGTTCTTCAAAGAACTTGTGGAGATCATTGAATCTTGGATCCTCTACATTCCAATGGTAATTTCTTGTCTTTGTCAACAGGACATATTCATCAGCCAAATCGTCATTTAAGATATTGGCTATCTTTTTTAAATTCTCGCGAGAAATTCCGGTGTCTATATCCAAAATATTAGCTGTTCTTGATTTAGACTTGCTCATGTCTTTTAATTGGCGTACAAAGTATAAATCGGTTCACCGAGTCAAATCTTTTATCCAAGTTATTTTATACACCTGATATCAAATGGCATTCGAGAATATCGACGCGTATTCAATCATTATTTTTCTTGTAGGGTTGCTAATTTCTACGGTGGTAATATATCTAATTACATTAATTTTGGGCCAGAGAAGAGGAATAAAATTAGCTCTATTTGCTGCAATTGTAGGTTCTATAGTGTACGGAATAACTTATGCTATTTTTGGAAATGGATTTCTTTCTGCGGTTCTAGGGGGCATAGCCTGGTTATTGGCCCTAAAAACGATCTATAAAATGAGTTGGTTAAAATCTATTATTGTGGCAGTGATTGTTTGGATTATCACAACGGCCATAGGATCCTTGTTGCCCACAGCTATAGGTCCTCTCTAAAACAGATCCAAAGCATGCTTTCAGCACTGGCTTTGGTCAATTTAATTAATCTGAAATAAACCTAGTTTATAGAACTACTGTGGTTTTAAATTCTTTATTTCTTTCTCAATGGTAAAGTAGTCTTGTATTCCACTACCTTGGTTATCATAAAATGTTCCAGTGAGTTTAGTGTGAGGATTGCCATTACTAATTTCTATATCTAAAAATCCAAACTTGCCTTCAAATTGTGTGGCCATGTAAGTTTGTCGACCGTCAAGCGGATGGAAGCCCTCTCCAGCTGTCCCAACAATTGCATATATTATTCCATCTTTATTACCCTGGTAACCTGTTGTAAATTGATTAGTTACAATTGGTTCTGATCCCTTATTAGGATTAAAAGTGACTGGATATGTTCTCTGATAGTTGTGATTATGTCCCTGTAAAACCAAGTCTACTCCATATTTGTCAAACAGTGGATGGTAAATGTTTCTTATGTCATTTTTGGCTGGATGTGCCGAAGGTGAAGTATAAAATGGACCGTAGTTAGTTACTACTATCCAATCAATATTTTCATTTGCAGATGCCTCTTGCAAATCCTTCTCAATAAACTTGTACTGAGCAGAAGTAATGCTAAAGTCAGATAATGTAGACATTACAATGAAATGTACATGCCTGTAATCAAATGAATAATAGAGATTGTTCAAGTCGAAAGCTTCTTTATACTGGTTTAATTTTGATTCACCATTTTTTACGTCATGATATCCAAATGTTATTTGTAATCTATCATCGAATGGAGAAACTAGATCTAGCCAGCATGTTGCAGTATTGTCAACGGAGAGATCTCCCAAGGGTAACACCAACTCAGGCTTCTTATCTAGCATATTGTCGATAGTATTTTTGGTATTTTTTGAACATCCATAATCACCTGCGGCTACAAAATTAAAATCTTTAAGTTTAGTTTCGCCCTCATCTGCAAAGTTATAGTCAAAATTGGTGTTTACAGCTTCATCCTTTTCCTCTTCCTCTTCCTCTTCCTCTTCCTCTTTTTCCTCTTCTTTCTCATCATCGTTATCGCTGATCTTATCTTTTAGTTTCTTGATGGCCTTTTCGATGTTCTTTTTGATATCTTTCTTTTTTGGTGCGGCTTCAGCAGAATGGTCGCTGTCTATAATAGAACTTGATGTAAAAACAAAAGAAACTCCTGCAAGAGCAATTATGATTGCTATAACCCTTGACGCGTTAAGAGCCAATTTGTTCTATTTTGGATTTTGTTGGATATTATAAAAAAGTTTTGCAAGTGCATTCCATCTTATCTGTTAATTTGTAAATTGACGAGACGCTTATAGGTAAAATGGACATAAGGTCATAACCATTTGACTATATAAAGAAAAATATATATATTGTAAGTGCTATTACATAATGTAAGGTGATATACGAGATTGTGGAAAGATCAATGGGGATTTAGAGATAGATTTTTTGAGCAAATAGAAAGAGAATTTTCAGAAGCAGAGGACATCCTAAACAGAATGTTCAAGACAGCTACTGAATCTGGTCTAGAAGGTTCACATGCACAGCCATATTTTTATGGATACCAAATTACAGTCGGAACTGATGGCAAGCCTCACATACGAGAATTTGGAAATGTAAGGCCTTCTCAGAGAGGATTGATTGAGCAGGACGAAGTTCGCCAGCCACTTGTAGATACATCAGTCAATGAAAAAGAGAACAGTATGATAATAACAGCAGAGATGCCGGGTATAACGAAAGAAGATGCTAAAGTGACAGTGGAAGAAGGTCTGGTAAAGATACATGCTGAAAAAGGAAACAAAAAATATCATACAGAGCTACCAGTAGATGAGGAACTAGACGCAGATACTACAAAAGCCAGCTACATCAACGGAGTGCTGGAGCTTAGGATACAGTTCAAAAAACCTCTAAAACCAAAATCTAAAGACATAAAAGTTGAGTAGTCATACTAGTCAACAAAATTTTTTTCTTTCTTACATTCGGACTGAGTTTAATGGAACCAAATAAGAGTAATCAAATTTCTCGGCTAGTAGATGATGATAACTCAAACTTTACTAAAGCCACTTTCTACGAGCCTGTACTTCAATTATCTGGGGATAAAAAATCTTTGTCATCAGATTTAGTAAATCCTATTACCGAGAATAAAGTAAAATCAGTTTCAAGAAGAATTGATTATAACTTTTCTAATTATTGCTCTATCTGTGAGTTGAAGTATCCAAAAACTGTATTGCGTTGTAAGGATTGCAATCAGAAAGTAAGAACAAGGCCCTGGCATCGATCAAAGATTATTGATCGTAAAAGAATTTAATATATTCTGTCAAATTTAGATTATAGTATGAAAAAAAAGATAAGAGCAATCTTTCCTGATATCAACAGAGAAATCTTAATAGAGCTGGATGATTCACGTTCTCCAAAGACTTTTCAAGCAATACTTGAGAATTTACCTGTCGAAATCAACATTACTAAATGGGGAGATGAGCTGTATACTGAAGGAACCCAAATTTCGGCAATTGAGGAAAACGCTAAAAAAGAAGTGGACTACTTAGACGTTGCTTACTGGCCTGAAGGTAATGCATTATGCCTATTTTATGGACCCACCCCAATCAGTAAAGATGGACAAATACTGGCATATTCACCTGTAAACATAGTGGGAAAAATAATGTCTAATGGGAATGAAAAAGACGAATTGTTATCTGTAATCAAAGATAATACAAAAGTGATATTCAAGTCAGTCTAGTATAGTCTGCAAAACCGTAGCCTGCTAGAATATAGTTTAATTTCATTTATTGTCTAATTTTGAATATGCATCTAATGATTTGTAAATCAAATCTGAAATAATCATTACGTTTCTATTCTAGAATTTGCAGTACCTGTATTCTAGAATTCCTTGTATCAGTAACATACACTGTGCCTTCATTACTCACAGAAATATCCTCTGGTTTGTGTAACTGCTGAGGACCCTTACCATCTGTTCCCCAACTAGCCAAATAGTTTCCCATATTATCAAACATTTGAACCCTTGAATTTATTTTGTCTACAATATACACTTGATTCTTAGCATCAGTTGCTATTCCCGGAACTGTTTCAGAGAACTTGTCCAATCCAATTCCTGAAGATTTCCACTCTCTAACAAAGGTATCTTTATTATCAAATACTTGGATCCTATAGTTCTTCATATCTGTAATGTACATATTGTCGCTACGGTCAAATGCTATGCCATGAGGGGTACTAAATTTACCTCCTTCTGTGCCTTCTGATCCGATAGTTCCTATAAAAGTACCATTATCATGATATTTTAATAGTTGATTGCCATTTGAGTCAGTTAAATATACATTGCCTAGAGAATTTATGGCGATTTGGTGAGGGGCCCTGTTAACGTCTCGACCTCCTGTGCCATTATACTCCCATTTTGTAATAAAAGTCCCATTAGAATTGAACTTTTGAACTCGATGATTCTTGAGCTCAACTGTATAAACAAATTTTCCATCAGGATCAACTGCCACATCATGTAAACCCATAAACTGCCCGCTCTTGTTACCTTCGGAACCCCAACTTATCATGAATGTACCATTGGACGAGAATTTTTGCACTCGTTTATTGCCTGTGTCTCCTACGAAAATGTTACCAAATTTATCTACTGCAAGACTGTGAGGATTGGTTAGCTGTCCTTGTTCAACACCTTTCATTCCGATCTGGTTAACATATCCTATGTTTGATTCCTGCGAATAAGCTTCATCACAGCAATAAGAAGTTTGATAGAATATGCCAAACAATGTGACAACTAATAGATAAACGAGAGATTTTTTCAACCTGGACAAAGAAGTTAATTTAATTATGATTTTGAAAAATAAATATGTATTCAATCAGGGTTAAATGATAGAATAACGTCTACTCCATTTGTCGTATAATTCCTAAAAATGAAAATTTTGTTTACACTAATAGTTTGAGCCCGGAGCGGTATATAGTGGTAAATTACATTCTTCACACTTATAGTAGAGAAAGTCGAAATCAGAGCAAAGTGTCATGATTTCGTGACATCTAGGGCATTCGATCTCATTTTCGAGATTTTCCGTAATTGATATCGGTTGACTATTTTTTTCTAGCATATATTGAATTATTCTTGAGTTATATGCAACCTTTAGACTCAATCTATTATTATATAGCCAATATATTATAAAAGAGCTTTAATATTAATAAGATTCAATAATATCACAGTCATTCATAG
>DASVGC010000181.1:0-7591 GCA_036379735.1 Nitrososphaeraceae archaeon | reverse complement strand
TAAACATCTGGCCTCCAGACAAGAAGACAAGGAATCATCCATCTATGTCAGAATCAATGCGGTGGATTCTGGTCTAGTTGACGAAGATCTTGATAAAATCATAGTCAAAGGATTAGACGGTATTGTTTTACCAAAGATTGGCAATAGTCAAGAAGTTATTGAAATTATCGACAAAATCGAAAATCTTGGGACAAATCGCAGTATTCCTGCTAGAATTCGAATAATACCATCCATAGAAACAGCTAAAGGAGTAATGAACGCTAATTCCATCGCATTAGCACATGAAAATGTGGTAGCGCTAGTCTTTGGGGTATTTGATTATTTATTTGATATGAATATTGATGTTGAGTATGATGATGAGATAAGTTACAATTATGCGCGATCAAAGATTCCCGTAGATGCCAGGGCCGCAGGAATTGAAGCGCTGGATGGCATATGGCAAGAGGTAAAGGACATTGACGGTTTGACTAAAGATGCAACTAAAGCAAGAAAATTGGGATACTCTGGTAAAACATTGATTCATCCTTCTCACATTAATCCTGTTCATGATATCTTTAGACCAACAAAAAAACAAATAGAATGGGCAGAAAAAGTACTAACTGCATTACAAGATACATCTGAAAAGGGAGTCACCAGAGGTGCAATACTACTGGACGGTAAAATGATCGATGCTGTTCATTATAAACAGGCAAAGTCCGTAATAAAAGCTGCAAAGGAATAGACAATAAACAATACTTGTAACTTAGGTCAAGAATAAACAATGTTCCTACCTAAGGAATCCTTTATTATGAGTTATTAGACATTGTGGATATTCATATTTTCCTTGTCCATAAATGATAAAATCTTACGGAACATGTTCATCTACAAAATAATAAAAACAAATCACAAAAGCTAAAATACAGACTCTATAAGGCGAAAATGTTTAAGGTTAACAAGGTTAATCGACCTTTATTAATCCATATCACCCAAGATTGTTCATGTTATTTAGAAAAATAGGGATTGAAACAATTCGTTATGGAGAGATGTTACAGGATTGAATAGTTCATGTGAATGTTTGATGATTGCAAAAACATGTAAATCTAATACCGCAGCCAGGAAGGTCATCTATACATTGGAAAATCCGGATTCCATTACTTATTTGGGTAAGAAAGATATCTTATTGAATCAGCTGATGGCATGTGAAAAGTTAATTGAATATGTAAGGGATAAAAATGATCTAGAACTAATCCAAACAGAAATAAATGAATTAAAGTTGATGTTGGATCTAGTTACTTAGACATTTTTTACCTGTCCTCGTTCCAACAAATATGTTTTAGGTGATTATCAGCAAAGGGTAGGTGCCTGGGAAGATAATCTATATACTGATCAAACCAAATGTAAACTCAGTGTCTGGTTCACAATCACATAGAGACAGAATCTATATAGTTCGAGACATAGTCATGAAGCTTGTTGAATATGGTCAGCTAAACCAGACGGCCCTAGTTAGTTTTTGTGGTCTTAATTTGAAGAAACACAGATCTATTTTTGACAAGATGGAGGTCAATGGATTGATTATCAGGACAGAAAAACGTTTAGGAAAAAGGACAGTAACTGTGTATAGCGCCAGTCAGAAGGGACTAGAATTCTGTAGAACTATTATAGAGCCTTACGAAGAGCTTTTTCCAAGATCTCCTGATATTGATGCAAAAAGTACAATCAATTTCGCAGACAAAGATGAATATATTAGTTAAAAGTTAATCTTCAGGGTCGTCCATGAATCCCAACTCTGTTTCAATATTTTTACGAACTTGTTCCCTATTAGTCAAATAGTTAGTATACCTTTTATTCCAATCACTGATCATTCGATATTGACGCAACCCCATAACAATCCAGACACAAGATATTGAAATTACTGATCCGAGTAATATTATCAATACAATGCCAAATTCATCTTCATCTTCAAGAATAGTAAAGAATGATGAATGAGTTAACAGAAAAACAGAAAGAATTATTGCAAGTGGCGCCAGTATAAGAGCAGAGATAGATACACCTTTTAGGATAGTCCTAATTCTAGATATTTGATCAATAAAACCATCTATCAGGTTTAAAATGTCAGTACTATTTGGTGTCATATCCCTTTTTTCTCCCCGAGGTTCTCCCATTGTTAACACTACTGTATGCTCTGATATTTAGATTCTGGTTGCAACGTTCACTCATTCGAATTTGCGCGCTTTGAGACTCCCAATTTAAATTCCAGGTGCTATTACTCATTTTTACCTTTAATTTAGCTATTATTAACTTAATTAAGTTGAGGGAACATAGTTCAATGAAAATGGTGAGTTACTGGCATTCACATTGATGATTCTAACAATCCATACTAGCCAAGAAAAAATCAGGTTAAAATAATCAGGCTCACAAGTATATCTATCTCACCGGTAGGGTACAACAGTTATAAAGCAAGAATAATGATCTGTATACCAGGTTTTAGCTGTGAAAACCGATATTCCTTACTATTCTCAAGTTGTATCTTTGATAAGAACATTAAGGAATATGAAGTGGAATTTAGATTTTAGTTATTTTAGAAAATGGATACTTATCGGATTTTTGCTGGGTATTGTTGCTGGGCTTAGTGCAATTGGACTCTTTCTTTCTGTTGAATTATTTACAGGATTATTTCTTCAAATAGGAACAGGTTACACTCCTCCTTTGCCAGGTGGATTCCAGGTAAGTCAAACATATGTTCTAATTATTGACAAACCTTGGTTACTCCCTTTGATATGTGGTCTTGGTGGTCTTGTGGTTGGTTTGATAACAACTCGGTTCTCGCCAGAATCAGAGGGACATGGCACTGATGCAGTCATTGACGCCTATCATCATAAGAGTGGTAACATTAGAGCCCGGGTTCCACTTGTAAAGGCTGTTGCTTCTTCGATTACAATTGGAAGTGGTGGAAGTGGTGGCACCGAGGGTCCGGCAGGACAGATTGCAGCAGGTCTTGGATCAATTATAGGGAAGCTATTCAAATTGAACGACGATGAACGAAGAATTGCTGTTGCAGCAGGTCTTGGAGCTGGTATAGGAAGTATATTCAAGATTCCTCTCGGGGGTGCAGTATTTAGTGCGGAGGTTTTCTATAGGAGGGATTTTGAAGTTAGAGCTTTGATACCAGGATTGGTAGCTTCTGTGACAGGCTATACTGTATTCGGTTTCGTTTTTGGATGGGATCGTTTATTTTTAATTCCTCTTGACCTGGTCAAATACACTCATCCGGCATCTCTCATACTTTATGCAATTGTAGGTCTTGTTTCGGCAGCTGTAAGTGTAGTGTATGTAAAGACCTTTTACGTGATATCTGATTATTTTAGTAGAATTCAAATCCCAAAATACTTGAAACCAGCGATAGGAGGGGTCTTGGTAGGGATGATAGGAATTGTATTTCCCCAGGTACTTGGTACATCGTATGGATGGTTACAAGTAGCGATAGACAAAGATTATGCGTTATTGCCCTTCTACATACTTGGCGCCATAATTGCTTTCAAAATTTTGGCGACTTCATTGACTATAGGTACGGGCGGTAGTGCGGGAGTCTTTGGACCTTCCATGGTGATAGGAGGACTGGTTGGAGCCTTCGTAGGAACGGGATTTCATCTAATCGGATTATTTACATGGATAGATGTTTCTTCGGTCATAATTGTGGCCATGGTATCATTTTTCGGAGCTACTGCGAAAACTCCAATTTCTTCAATTATCATGGGTAGTGAACTTACCGGAGGTTATGCACTTTTGGCGCCAATGATGCTGGCTACCTTTATTGCTTACATTATGTCCGGGCAACATAATTCAATATTCCGAAATCAGGTGCTAAACAGATCTGATTCACCTGCCCACAGGATGGAATATCAGCGACCAATACTAAGCGATCTCTATGTAAGAGATGCCATCAGAGAAGCCAATACTAAACTATCAAAAGACATGTCCATTGAAGAAACCCTTCAAATAATGAATCGAAATAACGATAAGATGATTCTAGTTGTTGATGCTCAAGGTATTCTTGAGGGCGTGGTATACAAACAAAAACTCTTTGAATTTCCAGAAGAGTATCGCAAATCAGTCAATCTAGAAAGCATAATGATAAAGGATCCCTATTTTGTCTATAACTCAGATTCACTACATAATGCACTAGTTAGATTGTCGTCAAACGATCTACAAGAAATGCCAGTATTATCAAATGAAGATGATAAAGTAATTGGAAAAATTACGATATCAGATTTAGTAAAGTTATATGACAATGAGGTTCAAAAGATATCCAAAGTCATAAATCGTTCTAACATCTATTCCAAAAATAATGATACCAATAACATCGACCAGATAAAAAATAAATCGACACATTCAGATCAATGATTATGTGAATTATTTCTTCACAGATATGTATTAAGTTGGCGACTAGAGAAAAACATGATTGCAATTCTCCACTAATCAGTTTTTACTTTTGATGGTGCTTCCATGATTTTTGGTTGCGGGGAGGACACCGTTTTGCACGGATCACCTTTTACTTGACGAAGTAATTTTATGTCGTTGTCCACCAGATCTCTCACAGCTCTATTGACATATCGCGATTTTGAGAATTGGATAACATTATTCTCCATATCTTCTGCGTTCCAGCCCCTACTCCATCCCATAAATGCAAAAGGTGGTAAAGAAAACCCTAGTTCAGTAAAAAAGACCATCATGTTTCCGGCGACATGTTGGATATTGTCTTGTCCTCCAGTAATAATAAATGATGCTACCTTATTTTTGACAAGTACGCGATCATGCAACGTGGTTTGATTCTGAACACAATTGAGACGTTCAATCATTTTGTAGTATAATGAAGATGCATTTCCCCATCTAATCGGAGTTGAAATTATGACTATATCAGACCAAAGAATCATTTTTCTATAGACTTCGTTCATCCCATCGTTCTCATCCATCTCTGAAATTGAACAAGGCCAAGTACATGCTTGCTCATTGATACTGTAATAGCCCTCACAATTTCTGAATTCAAGATCTCTTAGTTTTAGTAAAACCGTAGATGCATTGTACTTTTCCTTTGCATACGATAGCGCCTTATTTAATGACATGTCAGATGTAGAATCTCTTTCTAAATCATGATTCATATTTGTAGTAGATATCCCCAGAATATTCAAGGAACCTGGTGTGGTTTCGTATTCCAGTTTTATGAGATCGTTCAAGGTTCCATCATGATATTTCTTGTTTGCCGAGTACACAATAGGTTGATTTGAGACTAGAATTTTTCCATTTTTTATTTTGACGTCATATACATATTGTTGTTCATCATAGCCAGGTGGTGCCTTTCCGTTCGAAACATTGTACTCCCATCCATGCCATGGACATGTAACATAATAGCCATCGTACTTTTTCCCAATTTTGCCTTTTGACAATGGACCACCCTTATGCAGACAACTGTTGCCCAATGCAGTAATCTTATTATCAATTTTAAATAATGCGATATCTTTACCTTTTACAGAAATCTGCTTGCTAGTGCCGTCGACGAGTTCGCTTTCATTTATGGTCTCTACAAATTCCATGTTAATTATAACCATTTCAAGTTATTATAGTATATCTGATTGACAGTGAACTATAATTTGCAGTTTTCCACCAAATTAAGAATCTGTAACTACTTGAGATGAAATATTTTTATTACGATCGAAATTGTTATTCAATGCTTAATGTTCACTGGTATCGTCGAAGGTACTGGAATCGTAAAATCAATATCAAAAATAAGGACCGCAAAAAGAGCGGCAGATAAGAGGATTGAGATTGACATAGGAAAACTAAGTAGGGGACTACGAGAGGGAGATAGTGTAAGTGTCAATGGAACATGCCTAACTGCCACAAGTATTTTGAGGAATTCGGCATTCTTTGAAGTAGTAAAAGAAACTACAAAACGAACATCCTTAGGATTATTGAAAGAAGGCGACAAGGTCAATTTGGAGAGAAGTTTAAGAATTAATGACAGGATTGAAGGCCATATCGTTTTGGGTCATGTTGATGGAATCGGTAAGATTAAGGATATTGTGAAAATCCCTTCTGAGACAAAAATATGGATAAACGTGAACAAGCAGATTGCCAGTCTGTTAGTATCAAAAGGATCCATTGCCGTGGATGGTATAAGCTTCACAATCGTAGACGTCTCTAATGCGGCCTTTTCTATAGCCCTTGTTCCACACACATTAGCTGTTACCACGTTTAAAAATAAAAAGAAAGGAGATAAAGTTAATATTGAGGTTGACATTTTAAGCAAATATGTTGCAAAGTTATTACCACGTTAATAGTAATTACCATAAAAACAGTAAACTTTATAATCATATTTAGAGTTTGAAACCTCGTGTCGACAATTGATGAAGCAGTAGAGGCCCTAAAAGGTGGGAAATTTATCTTGATTCATGATAGCGAATCGAGAGAAAATGAAGTTGATATGGTAAAAGCTGCTCAGCATATTAGTTTCCCTGATATAGCAACAATGAGAACAGACGCAGGCGGCCTTATTTGTTTGGCCATACCCCATGAAATTGCTTCAAAATTGAATTTGATATTCATGCATGACTTGTTGCATTCTGCTTCCAAAAATAATCCATCGTTATCACAAATGATTAGTTCAATAGCTCCATACGGAGATCGGCCTTCCTTCTCAATTACCGTAAACCATATTGATACTTTTACAGGTATAACTGATAAGGACAGAGCACTCACTATTACCGCCATGTCAGATGTATGTTCTCAAATTGATAAAAATGGAAAACTCGAATTTTCCAAGAAGTTTCGTTCTCCTGGTCACGTACACATACTAATTGGCGCTAAAGAACTTTTAAAAGAAAGATCAGGTCACACAGAATTATCAATTAAACTATTAAAACATGCGAATCTAATTCCAGCCGTAGTAATTTGTGAAATGCTTGATTCGGAGACCGGCGGGGCATTGTCGGTGAGTAAGGCCACAGAATATTCTAAAAAATTTAAGATCCCCTTTGTGGAATCATCCCAAATCAATAAGATATAATTGGATTGAAAATAATTTGAGAAAAATTAGAGTGGCAATAGTCGTAAGCGAATTTAATAAAGATATTACTACCAAAATGCTAATTACGGCCAAATATCATGCAAAAAATTTAAAAATGCAAGTTAAAAAGGTCTGTCATGTTCCAGGAACATTTGATATGCCATTGATTGTTGAAAAGCTTCTTAAAACTCAAGACATAGATGCAATAATCACGTTAGGTGCAGTGATCAAGGGAGAAACAGGGCACGATGTTCTCATAGCCAACAATACTGCAAGATTACTAGCAGATTTATCTCTAAAATATCAGAAACCTATCGCACTCGGAATTACAGGACCAGATATGACTGTGAAGCAGGCAATGAAAAGAGTTAGTACCGTACCAAAGAGGGCTGTACAAGCAGCATATAAAATGGTAACGACACTAAGTCAGCTGGAAGACAATAAGGATACTAACAGTCAGAAATGACTATCCAAATCACTATTATAAAGATAGAAGGATATGGCCCATGGACGCTAAAGTTGGGAAGTGATAGAGAAGGACAATTGCAGATA
>DASVGC010000180.1:0-3645 GCA_036379735.1 Nitrososphaeraceae archaeon | reverse complement strand
CAAATTGATAAATATTTGTATTTTTACAATTTTGTAAGGGTATATTTGTTCATATGATAAGTCAAGATTTGATTGAAAATAAATGATTTTATTCCAAAACTTAACAAAAACGAGCTCACATACAATCAAAAGATCTTCGGATAATGTACATAGTTTCCACTCGAAGATTGAAAGAGAGTAAAATAAATAAGAAATAATGGATCCTCAGATTGAAGATGTTCCAATAAAGGGGGTTTTATTGAAATAAAAAAGTATCGCAATCAAAGTAATCCATCAGATAAACAAGTTAACTTAATTCTTGATCGCGCACTCGCGAATATATCGGACTATTTTAAGATCATGGGACAAGCCATAGCGCCTCATTCGTTAACAGATTTAATACAGAATTTGGCAAAGTGTTATTCAGATACAGTTTATTACTTTCCCGTGAAGATAACTTTTTTTCCCCAAGAAAATTTACATAATTTAGAATGGTTTTTAATTATTGTTCTGATGACGTTCCGACGCACCATTAGATTTCATAAACTGGTAAAATTTTTCTATTAGCTCAGAATTCTTTGAATTTTCTACTCTGCTTATTTTCTCGATCGTAGTTGAAAGTTTAGTTGGCATAGAACTTCATAATTTGTTTCTTATGCACAACACCGCTATTTGAGCCCTTATAATTACTGGGCCCAAGGGGATTTGAACCCCCGGCCGACCGGTTATGAGCCGGTCGCTCTAACCAGGCTGAGCTATGGGCCCAACAAACTTTTTCGTTATGGAAATATGTATAAAGGTTTTGAATAGGTAAATCTTTAGAAACTACTCAGGAATTCCCGACTTTAGACTATCAAAGCAGGCAGTGCGCTAATTGAATGGTTTTACGTATTTTTCGTAGACTGCATCCAATAGCAAATTTTGCGCATCTAGAGATTTTACGGCTGAGTCAACACAAGACTCGTATTCATTGTCTGGAATTTTTCTAATCATATTCCTCCATATAGCTGCATGCCTGACATCTGCTTCCTGATGAATTTCAAAGTAGTTTGTTGAGTCAAAACTCGACAAATTGTAAAACTTGTTCAATCCTTCAATCTTTGATCTACTTATGTTTGGTAGGTCCAGCTCATACGCATACATTGCGCAGACTGCCTCATTCAATGATTTTCTAGATAATTCCACAAGTGAAGATACAGCTTTACTCGTATTTTCATCACAAACATGATTCAATAATTCTTCCTTCTTAATTCCCAAAGAAGTGGCAAATCTAGTCCAAGGCTCAATATGACTTGATTCCTCTTTTTGACTTTCTTCAACAGACCCCCGTAGCTTGGATTCGTCCATTTTCAACATGATGTTGTTGACTAATTCAGGAACCGCTTTCACCAATTGGAAATACTCCAAGGAATAGCCTTGCAAATGATTAATGTTCAATTCACCGTTTGACCACATCTTATAGAATGGATGTTTCAAAAGACTCCTTTTATCTACTTCTTGATCTATCCTGTAAATCAGTTTGTTCATCAATTACGATCATCACTTACCATTAATAAAACCTTGTGTGAATAAATTTTCCTAAACTAATCTTACCCAATATATAATTAATTCAATGCGGACAATTAATTGACGGTGTAAACCTAGAACAAAAAAAACTTGGCCGTAAAGTATTATATTGTGATTTATACATCATCCTAGTGGCTCCGGTGGTGTAGTAATCGTACATAACAATACGATTGCACAGTCCGGTCAAGCATTGTGGCCTTTCGAGTCGCAGATCCCGGGTTCAAATCCCGGCCGGAGCATTCTTGATTAATACAAGAATAAGTTGAATTATGGAAAACTCAAAAGCCTATGTTGTTTGAAATAATAGAACGATGCGATTGATTTTATGGAAATTTTGTAAAAGGATTAAATATCAATGAATGAACACTAGTCTAGGCTAGACTCCATTCTTGAATAGAAGAAATATTGAAGTAAATCCGCTTTTGGAACAATTCAGTTCTTATTTATCAAGAATTGATGAATACCTTGCAAGAGAATTAGATCTTTACTCCTGGTCTGAGTTTTACACTCCTTTAAGATATGCATCAGATGGCGGGAAGCGTATTAGACCATTAATACTGGTTTTGTCCGCAGAGACAATATTGGCCAACAAAAAGCCTACGACCAATATCACTGAAGACATGTTCCTCGCATCATGTGCGATAGAATTACTTCACACAGAATCTGTAATTCACGATGATATAATAGATAAGGAGGATTATCGAAGAGGTAAGCCGTCTTTCCACGTTAAGTATGGATACAACAGTAGTATTCTTACAGCTGATTTTGTTCTTGGTATAATATTGAATATCTGTACCAAAATTAACAACGTTAGGGTGTCGGCAGAATTGTCGATGGCAGCAACAAAGATGAGTGAAGGAGAAATGATGGAGATAAAACTGACCAAAGATCCTTCTTTAAAAGACGATGATTACATTAAAGTTATTGAACATAAAACTGCCTCGTTATTTGAGGCCGCGTCAAAAATAGGTTCCATATTGGGAGGAGGTAATGATGAAGAAATCTGTGCAATGGGAAGTTTCGGACATTTGATCGGGATAGCATACCAGATACATGATGACATCATGGATTGGAATAATGAGGACAGATTGTTTAACATTTTGGTGAGAAACAATGAACAATCAGTTGAATTCATAGACAAAATGGAACAGTTGTACATTTCTTATTCATCCAAGGCGAAAAATGAACTAAAGAAAATAGGAGATTCTGTATCGAAGAAACATCTCGAACACCTGACTGATTTGACCTTTCTACAATTCTAACTTTGTTTATTCATATCAATTCTAATTTGTTCTATTTTTGTTTGTTTGATAATTAGTGCCTATTGCAAATTGGGATCGGTATGAATTAATGAATTGT
Organism: Nitrososphaeraceae archaeon; assembly: GCA_036379735.1. GTDB lineage: Archaea > Thermoproteota > Nitrososphaeria > Nitrososphaerales > Nitrososphaeraceae > TA-21. The sequence continues at coordinate 741 of DASVGC010000180.1, read as the reverse complement.
AAGGCAAATTTATTTGCACTTTTTTCTGAACCTCTATGTTCCATTCCCCTGAATCTCAAATGGTGATAAAACTCATGAAGCATGACAAATGGATTATAAAATATCTCTGAATTTGTAGCATAGATTCGCCTTTGATTCCCCACATATACAGCACGCACTGTCTTTCTTTTACCCTTAATGGTACCAACAACAACCTCTGGAGCTTGGATGCTATAAAAATTTGAAAGTAATTGAAGTGATTTTTCTGTTCTCTTATTTAGGATGAGATTTACAATCAGTGCTTGCATTTTGGGATCTGGTAGTTCCATGGTCATAGTTCATTTCGCCCATTTAGATCTGAGAATAGTCTGAATAGCGAACTGGACCAAACATAGTGTGTAGCAAATTAATCATCATTGATTTAGAACTTGAAATGCATCTTATTATTCACTTTGTGTATCTTCTTGAATGTCATCTTCAATATCTTCAAGATCCTCTTCTATATCTTCTTCGAAATCATCTTCTATATCCTCATCATCTTTGGAAACATCATCATTTTTCTCAGCTATCACAATCGTTGTCATCAATATTATCTCGGTATTATACCCTCCTACAAGGTAATTAATAATTTTTTAGAACCAGACTATTTTTGTTCAATGGTCAGCATTAATAATCTTCAAGATAATACCTGGGAATTGCAGCAATTTAGCTACGTTGTCATGGTGGCCAAGATGTATGAATTGGCGAATTTCAAGTGTAGAC
>DASVGC010000179.1:0-2622 GCA_036379735.1 Nitrososphaeraceae archaeon | reverse complement strand
AAATCACACCGCCGCCATCACGTCATTGGCATATATTGTTGGGGTTATTGTTCGACTAAGAACTAATAAGTATGCCAAACTTGTCTGGATACTGCCACCGATGCTTATGCTATCGAATCTGTTTCTGGGATTAAATTACTTGAGTGATCTACTTGGAGGTCTACTTCTTGGCCTAGTTATATCCATAACATTGAGTAACATTTTGAAACTCGAAGATCCATTCACCATGAATAAATTTAAGAATATTTCAAGTAACCAGAATTCTTAGGTCTTTCTATAATTTTTCTGCCACTTTTGGGTTCAACAACAACCAGCCATAATTATCAGCGTCGTGAATATATCGGATATCTCTCAAATTCATAGTTAACTTGTTCTTTTTAAGTGAAAACATTATCTCTGAGTATACTGTGGCCCCTAATCTTTTTACATCGTTTTCGGATTTCAAATGACGCGGCAACAAAATCCTACAACTGAATTCTCCTGATTCTGATTTTCTGTAATACTCCATGAATTTATCAAGCATCGGTTTGATTTCAGAGACGTCTCGTATTTTGAAAGTCAACTTTGCTGGAAAATTTACCAGTTGGATTGAATTCACACTCATTATTTTTCAGCATGATAAATAAATCAATTGAATAACGAACAAAAATATGAGATAATCTGAACGGATAAGGTTTAAGAATAGTTAGTTAGACATTTTGAGTGTAGTTGACCATATCGTCTAAAGTCGCCACTTCCAATAAATGGACAGAGCTGGAACATAATGGTGTAGCTTTCCCTCCTGACTATGTTCAACGAGGAATAAATATCAAAATTAAGGGAGAAATACTATTCTTAAATCGTGAACAAGAAGAACTCGTTTATTCTTGGGCAAAAAAGAAAGATACTCATTATGTAAAAGATCCTGTCTTTCAATCTAATTTTATTTCGGATTTCAAGAAACTACTTCCTGCAAAATTCAGATCAGTACAAAAAATTGATGAGATTGACATGACGGAGGCATTTAACTTGGTGGATAAGGAATCAAACATAAAGGAAAATGAAAAACTAAGAATAAAATCACTTCCGAGAGAAGAGAAAAGAAGAATTAGTCAAGAAAAGAAAATAGAAAAGGAAAAACTGAAATCGATTTATGGAAAAGCCAAGATAAATGGAATTGAAGTTGATGTCGCAAATTGGTTGGTTGAGCCTCCTGGAATATTTATGGGAAGAGGACTACACCCATTAAGAGGAAGATGGAAACCTCGAGTTACTCCTAATGATGTGACTCTCAATCTAGGGGAGAATGCATCTGTACCTGAAGGTCCGTGGAAGGCTATAGTTCATGATCATTATTCAACGTGGCTGGCTTCATGGATAGAGATTCTAACTGGAAAGAGAAAATATGTCTGGTTGCATGATTCATCCTACCTGCGACAAGACAATGATAAGGCAAAATATGACACAGCGAAGAAACTGGAAAACTACATTCGTGCCATTGAAAAGGAGATTATTAATCAAATGTTGTACTCTAAAGATACAACCAAAAGAAAGGTTGCTACCGTTTGCTATCTTATTTACAAGCTCGCCATGAGAGTGGGTGACGAAAAAGATCCTGATGAAGCAGATACAATTGGCGCCTCTACCCTCAGAGTAGAACATCTCAAATTTCCAAAAATAAATGACAAGACTCACATAGAATTCAATTTTCTAGGAAAGGATAGTGTTCCTTGGCAAAAAACATTGGAAATTTCCAGTGCCGATACAAAAGCGCTTTATGAAAATTTACTGTTCTTCATGAAAGGAAAGGGTCAAACTGATGAAATATTTGAAGACATTACATCATCAAAAGTAAATAAATTCCTTAGGTCTATAGATAAAGATAATCTTCCTAACTTGACCGCAAAGGTTTTTAGAACTTACATAGCAACTGCAATTGTAAAGAAACACTTATCTTCACCAGTTCTAAAAGTTAGTAAGACTGAAAACGAATTTAGGAAAATATATGTTGCAAAAATTGCAAATCTTCAAGCTGCCATAACGTGTAATCATAAAAAGGGAATAGATCCTAAGAACCCAGCAAGCAAGAAATCATGGGAAAAATTTGAGCAGTCTTTGGCGAACAAAAAGGAGAAAATTAAACAATTAAAACTAGAGATAAAAGAGAAAAAATGGAAAACGGAACTTCAAAAGTTAAAGAAGGAACAAAGAATCGAAAAACTAGAGTTTCAAATAAAACTCCAGCAAGAGACCAGAGATTATAATCTTGGAACTTCATTAAGGAATTATATAGATCCACGAGTTTTCAAATCGTGGTGCGAATACGTAGAATTGGATTGGACAAAAATTTATACAAGTACTCTTCAGAGAAAATTCAAATGGATCGAACAGTACTCAAAAAGTGATCTAAAAAAATATCTGAATATTAATAATACAACATAACAAATCACATGAATACCAATCACAAACTTTTCATGATTTGCGATTTGACTGGTCTGTTGGAATGGTACGATTTTTCTAATATTGATTATTCAATAATCCATAATTATTATTCTTTGAGGTTGTTCTTGTATTGAGATTTCCTGGAATATTAATCATATCAATAATACTCGTTATTCTTTGTGGTAATATCTTTGATAAGGG
>DASVGC010000178.1:0-2548 GCA_036379735.1 Nitrososphaeraceae archaeon | reverse complement strand
GTACAACATCAACATCATACTTTTCAAATAGCGGATGGTAGATATCTCTAAAATCGACAATCGACCCAACAGTGCCGGGCGATGTATAAGCAATCCTATGGTAAAAAACTACAATCCAGTCTATACTATTGTTAGAACCTGCCTTTTTCAAATCGTTATCTACAAAACGATATTGCATTGATCCCTTTTCATAAGAATCCTCTGTGGACATGGCCAAAAAATGTACGTTCTGATAATCAAATGAGTAGAATTGCGCAGTAAGATTAAATTTTTTCATGTATTCGTCCAGCCTTTCCTTCGATGCCACCTCAATTCCATTCACGTACTTTTTATCATCGTGATTGCCAATTGCAATTTTCATCTTGTTTTCAATGGGCTTAATTACTTCAAGCCAACATGCTGCATCGTTCCTGTATGCATAATCACCTAATCCAAGAACCAATTCCGGATTATTGTTAACGATACTGTTTACGGTATTTTTCGTGTTGGGAGTGCAACTCCAGTCTCCTGTCGCAGCAATATTGAAATCGTTTAAATTATCAAGTGCATAAATATGATTTAAATCTTTAAAGTTTATGTCATTTGCAAATATTAGAATTGCAAAAATAAACGGAGTTAGTATTATTATCTTAAGTAACATACTATTTTTGCAGAAAACATAGTTCAAGGTACTTCTTCAATTAGAAGAATGTGAGCAATATATATTGTATAGTAAATAATCAATACTTAGAATGACCTCGATCAACTCAAGACCTTATTTGTCTAGTTTTGTGATTCATCGGATACAAGATTTGATTTATGAGGTCTTTTATGTCCTAACCAAAAAATAACGATTCCTATAATAGCGATGCATGGTAAGATAACAAGATAAATCAGATTAACTACAAACACATTCTTACTCTTGATGATGTTTTTATTCATCTCCTGATTCAAATTCTTGACATAACCTGAGTTCAAAATCAAAGGATCTCTTGGTTCCATTGTGAAATCAAATGCATTTAACAAATTATTTGCCGCTGCATCTCTTTTACCAATAGACGAAATATTGTAATTATATTCTATGAATTTTAATATTGATGAAGCATCGTATAGGGTTTTGTCTACAAACCCTACTTTGGAATATGGCGAGATAATAAATGCAGGAACCCTAAATCCGTATGTTTGACCATCCACTTTAGGAGGAGCAACATGGTCATACCATCCACCTGATTCTCGATATGTGATTATAAATGCCGAATCGTCCCAATGCTTACTTTTCATTAGAGCAATAACTAGCGAAGCAATAAACTCCTCTCCAACAGTAACGTCTCTAGGAGCATTGTCCTCGAAGTTAGGTGCCATGATATACGCAACTGCAGGAAAATCATCATTTGCCAAATCTTGGAAATATTCAACCAAGTCTACAATGTTAGTGTTTAGAGTCTTATTATCATGAAATCTCGGTGTCTCTGTGAGTAGGCTAAGGAATCTATTTTTCTTAAGAGCGCCTTCTGTTTGATTAAGTGCAGGATTATGGTCATCCACATATATCTTCCACGGAATATTATTTTTTTGAAGTTCATCAAAGATAGTTATGTTAAGATTACTAAGATGGCGATATGAAATGCCATCCTCCTTAACCACCGGAAGTCCTGTATAAAGGTAATTTTCATTTTGAAATCCGGTATCTAGAGTTGACGCAAAAAAATTGTCAGCTATAACATATTCGTTTGCAAATTTCCAATAAAATCTAAGATTTGACGAGTTATAGTGGCCTAAGACTAGCCGAGGATCTTTTCCATCCAAATATTGTGATATTACAAATCCATTCATTTGTCCATTATTATATGATAAATCATATGCGTTTTCTCCGTAATTAGGAGCATCAGTTTTGGTCTTCATAAGATGATAAGGTCTCAAGTAACTGGTATATTTTGAAACGTCAATTTCAATATCTTGATAGGTTGAACCATTCAAATAGATGCCCTTTAAACTGGGCTTGCCAGTCAAGTCGGTAGAATTTTTTTGAGAATTTTCATTTTCGACAAACGATGAGTACACAATTTGCATTTTTTGATCATAAGTATTGTTGTAATATCCCTTCAGTATTTCTGCTTGTTCTAGTGTCCTATTCCAAATTCTTATCTCGTCTATATATCCAGAATAATAATATTCTGGTTTAAATGAATTGGATCCTACTCTAATTGGTTTTGTTCCAGTCATATCAGGGGTTACTCCATTGGTTTTGTTTATCCCAATTTGATTGCCGTCTACATATAGTTTGAGATGTTCCTTACCATCATAGGTAACAACTGCTTGATGCCAACTACCGTCATTGTATCCCTTATCCGAACGAACTGTGAAATCTACACCGTCAATTGTTTCAAATCCGCCTACTATATTTCCGTTACTGTTCATCCAGATACCATAATTCATGTTATATCCACTGGTATCGCTACCTACTCCACCCTTATTCACCAAAAATGCGTTATTGAGGAACGTATCGTTTGTATTGAACCAAGATTCTATAGTGAATTTCTGAAGAGGAGGAGGAAACGGATTAAATGGA
>DASVGC010000177.1:0-5171 GCA_036379735.1 Nitrososphaeraceae archaeon | reverse complement strand
TTACAATAAAGACCGATCCTGATGCAAGACCAATACGAACATCCAGAAATGATCCATCTTCCTTGTTAGTATGTGTGTTATATTTTTTCAATGCATGATGTAATTCGATTCCAAGCTGCAACGGTGCTTCGGGGTTTAGCATGAAACCTATCGCCATACCATCACCCGTGGGAAGAACTCTCTTGTCAGATGTACTTTTAAAAATTTCGCAATGACCTATCATGTCGTTTAGTGCCTCAATTTTTTCTATTTGTCTTCTTACAGAGAGAGCTGGATCTGATAATCCTACTACATCTACAAAGAAAAATGATGCATCAATTACCCCTGAAGGACCTACATCAGAAACACGAGCTTGACCAAATGCCCCGGCCAGCTTCATGTAGATTTTTACATGATTGCGATGGAATGGCATATCCAGATAATATTCCGGTTCTTCTAAAATGGGCGCTTTACAAAGGCCGCAAATGGATAATTTTGATTTTGAAGCTCCTTCAGATTCAAATTTTAGATTTCCATCTTCATCAATAGTAAAGCTAGCAGATGCGGATTTGCTACCCGCTCCCTTGATGGATATTAATTTTAGCTTATGCTTTGTCTTTTCCGCTTCTTCTTGAACATCAATCTCAAGAACAATATCAAAAATTGAGCTTAATTTGTTCATAATAGTACCATTACTCGATTGATTACCTGACATGGTAATCAAGGCCGTGGCTTCTGATTCTCTAATTAAGAATGACAATGCATTTATGAACTTCAACACTTTATCTTCCTCGAATAATGTACACATGTGAGTCAAAGAATCTATGAATATTGCAAACTTCGTACTATCACTGAGAGTCGAAGTGGATTCTTGATTAGTTCCTGTGTTTGTATTGGTAACAGACGAGGTCCATTCACTTAACGTATTTTCTATCTCTTGCAGAGTAGCCGATAGTTTCGGATCACCCATACTAGTTGAGGTATCAGAATCTTTAGTGCCTGAGCCTACCAAATATGGATTAAGAAATTTCAATTTTTCTATTTTTTCTTCAAGAACGCTCTTGAAAAGATTTTGATACTCCTTACGGGTCATACTAGAATTAACATAAATACATGAAGCTCCATTTTGCAGACTGTCTGATATCATTTGCCTACAAAAAAGGGTTTTACCTCCTCCAGGTGGGCTCATAAGCAGTATTATTCCAGAGTCTGTCTTTTCAGCAGCTGCTTGCCCTACCAAGCTTGAAAGTCCTGGGATCATTACATCAGGCATTATCCTGATTGGAGTTGAAATAACTGATTTTTTAAATTTTCCTCTAAATTTCTTTGAGTTTTTCTATAAGAGCACCGATCTTTGATGCAAATGGGTGGTCGGGATACCTTAATGCTGTCAAAAATTCATTACTATCAAACTGGATGTCACAATAACAAGGAATGGAGAGTATCGTGTCCATACCAATATCCTCGTTAAGTTTAGAAACTACAGTACTTTGATTTCCAATTGTTGTATTGTATAATTCTTGAGTGGAGGAAGTGCTTTCTCCCGCCATACTAGGTGGCAAACAGTATCCGGCAGCTCTATTCAAGAGCAAATAAGATTTTGTTCCAAGCTTTGTCAGACTTTCGTAAATTTCCTTTGCCAGCAGTCGAGTTCCTTTCAGGTCTATGCCATCTAACTTTAATGAAAGAAGTATAGTATCTGCAATTGCAAGTGAATTAATCGACCAATATCTGATGCCTGGGCTTGTGTCAATAATAATATAATCAGCGTTATACTGTGCAACAATTTCTTCTCTCAACATGAGAAATTTTCTTAGGAGTTGTATCTTAGAGCCCTCTTGTCTCACAGCTCCATCAAGCTTGTAAATTTCTTCTTTTGAAGTACTGGAAAACCCTACCAATAGCTTTCCTTTTGATTCAGGTTGCTCACCATTATTGGACGGAAATTTATTTAATACTCCAGTTAAATCTTGAATTACCTCATCAACATTGGCATTTTCAAATAAATAGTCATTAATCGATTTTTTTGGTTGCCATTGAAAGTAATCCTGAAGGCTTGGAGCATAAACATCAAGGTCAAGTAAGACGGCAGTAAATCCCTTTCTTGCTAACGTAGCTGAAAGATTAGAGCTGATAGTTGACTTGCCAGTGCCTCCCTTATACGAGTGGAATGCGACGCATTTCGTCATTGTTTCAATAAATTCAATGTCATAGGTATAAAGTTGTCTAATTATTGGGGTAGAGTCTCTGTAGTATAGTATTTTAAATAGTCACGATATTGAATTCAACATGGATTACGGAAAGCTTTGCCATGATGTTCTTGATTTAGATCCTAAGGTCCGTTTTGTCGGAGTTTGCGACAATACGGGTGTAGTAATAAATGGAGGCCTCAGAGAAGGTATCAAAAGCTTTCTTACTGATGATGAAATCAAAAATGCTAACCTAATTACACTCGAAAGATGGAAGCTACATAATAAATTAGCAGATAGAATCGGAAAGGCAAGATACGCAATGGAGGAGTACGAGAAGGTAAAACAGATCACCTTGCCTCTTGAAGATGAACACTTGTTATTAATAAGTACAGAAGTTGACGCTGATCATGGAAAAATTATAGAATCGGCTATACAGCTAATTATATCAAATTACGTCAAGGATTACCTTTGATGGGACTTGATATTTGAGTTAAAAATGATCATACGTAATTTTTAAAGTAACTTTTATCTATTTTTTTCTAGTTTTAGCAACCTCTTCGATAACCTGTTTCAAATAATCTTCAATTTCAGATTCGGGTACAGGTGTTTCAATTCCTGATTTTTCCGCCAGTTCTTTTTCTTGTTCATCTGCTACATCCTTGAGTTCTCCCACAGCTCTTTTAACCTCTGACTCCATTTGAGCAGTGCCAATACTCGAAAGTAAATTATTGTCATTTCTTGCCAAAGCTCTCAGGCGTTGACGTAAGGTTAAATCCTGAGAAAGTGACAGGGCAGACGAGTATAGGCCAAACAAGACAAAGTACGACGCAAGTGATAATAACGAAAGGGAGTTAACTCCGAATGGAGGATACGCTGCTATAGTAACGCTAATGTTGTTTGAAAAATACAAGAGAACAAATCCGTACGCAGTTATTTTTAGAAAAGTCTTGACAGGACTGTCAGGTAATTTCTTTGAAACAATCCAAAACGAAAAAGCAAAGAGGACACCTGCCGAAGCAGAGACAAGTGTGATATAAATGTAATAATAGAAGAGATCAGGATTTGTATCTGAATCATATATGTTGAGAGCGTCAAGAATTGAACTAGTGTAACCTAAAATTGGTAATGCAATAATTAATATAATTTTTGGGTTGCTGGTTTTCCTGGTATAATGATACAGTAATATGGCACTGGCGATTAATGTTAGTACGAATGATGCGTAATCAAAGTAACGATAAAATGAGAAGAAAATATCAAAAAAACTACCTTCCGGAAAATCACTGAACTTGACCTCCGACGTAGGCATAACCAATTGATCTTTTTGAGAGAGCAGGTAACCAGAACCTAAACCGGATACAACTTCGGATACGGCAAGGATCAAAAAGGCAAGAGCATACAGTAAAATTCCTATACTTTGTTTCTTGTTTTTATACCAAGATAGGAAACTTAATGCGAATATGATAAGAAGAGATGCAGTAAAAAAATTACTAATATAAGTAACAAACAATAGGGAAATGGTCGAATACTTTGAGAAAAGAAATATCTGAATAATTATCAGTACTACATTGGCTGCTAGTACGTACTGTACTATTGAAACAGTTCTATGTAAGGTTGAAATAAGAGTAGACCTTGCTTTAATCGCACTACTACTCGAATTCATGAATCTCATCAAAATCGTTTGTCCCAGTATGTAAGCGACACAAATAAAAATAAACAAGGTCATTCCGGCTGACGATGTGTTGAATTCTACTATAAAGTCGGCAACGATATAGTCAACGTTCTCAATAATTAGTGCCGAAAGAATTACTAAAAAGGAAATCGAAATTATTTTGTTGGAATTACTTGTTAAAAAAAAAATTTTTTTGAGACATCATTACTCACGTAACTGTGTCCAGTGTTTGATTAACAGCCTCTATCAGCACAACCAGAGATATTGCCTGTTGCATTATCTGTACCAGTTGCATTTGTTGCATTTGCAGCCCAATTGGTTGCATTTGTTGCATTTCCTGCCATCGATGTACTATTTTCCCATTGAGCATAGGCAGAAGTCTGCACACCAATCACAAGGAATAAACCTCCGATTAAGGCTAATGCCATCCAAATTTTAATTTGCGACATAAATATCAAAATAGTTATAGAGTATATAAACATAGTATATTCCGACTATATTCTAACAATTTTACATCAATCTATCCACATTTCCCTATGAACAAAATTGTTTGTCTTACTATCCAACTCACTTATCATCCCATAGCCACTTTTACCTCCTGAATAGAGATAAGTGAAGTAGATAAAGACGAACAAATTTGAGGTCCCATCCATTGTTTTTCTGTAACGCTCATTGTCTATAAAGACCCAATATCTCTTTTCCATTCCAGGTAGCAAGGGTCCTATATGAAATTCGCTGGCACCATTTTGTTTTAAGGTTTCAAGAGCTGATGACTTTTCAGGTTTTGTGTCTGATATCACACTAGTTACAATTACGTTTGTTGAGGGGACTTCACCAAAGTTCTTCATTGCTATAGAATACTGCTTTTTATCATTATCATCCCTTAGAAATTCGAATCCTCCGCTGGGTCCTACCCATGGTCTAAACCTAACTTGAGTTTGTAGTTTGCTTACTTTTGCAAGTTCCGCAAAGTCTTTTACAGTTTTATACAAAAGCACGACAACTGCCATTTCTAGGAAAACTGCTATGATTTCAAAGTATTCGTTAATAACCGTCAATGTATTGGGATTTTCAGCTCCATGGGTTTCAGCGACTTGATTTTCAGGAGCTTCTTGGGATCTCGTTGCAACCGTCATAGTGATTAGAATGAAAGCCAAAAACAAGGATGCAAGAAGATAACTATATGGTCTTTTTCTTATAGTAAAGTCCAATTTTCTATATTATCGCATTATGGCTTGTCTTTAAAACTGTTTTGTCGTTATCAAACAAGCATTCAATGACATGTAGACTAATACCTTTCTTGAATGCCTTATTCATAACCGAAGTGAGCT
>DASVGC010000176.1:0-5560 GCA_036379735.1 Nitrososphaeraceae archaeon | reverse complement strand
CTACAATAACATAAATACCTGCTTTCCATGAAGTCTAATATGAACTCTAGAGCTGGACGAGCACTAGTATTAATTGTTACCGTAATAATATACTCGACTGTCATTTGCACAGAATATGATTATGATTTTCTTTATGCCTTTGGTCGAGAAAACCAGTCCAAGTCAAAATTATCAAGCGGGCTAGATATTCAAGAGATTAAAACTCAAATTATAAAGGTAGGAGACATAGACATAGCATATAAAAAGTTTGGTAAAGGAGAACCTATTTTACTAATTAACGGTTTCGGAAATTCTCTTGATGATTGGCATCCCATTTTCTTACAGAAATTAGCCGAGAATTATACAGTAATAACATTTGATAATAGAGGAGTGGGCAATACGACTTTCGGTGATAGGAAATTTACAATAAAACAGTTTGCGTGGGATACAAATAATTTTCTTGAAGCAATTAATGTTACCAAAACACATGTCCTAGGATTTTCAATGGGTGGAAGAATTGCTCAAGAACTTGCCGTAGATAATCCAGATAAGATAGATAAATTGATCATACATGCTACTGCCTGTAGCGGTACTAAACAAGAACCTGCATCCCCAGAAGTACTGAATATACTATCTGATAAGAAGTTAACAGCTGATGAAATGAGTGAGAAGCTACGGACAGTACTTTATCCTGAAGGATTTGATTTTGGCACCTTACCAAAGTCAAAAGTATCGGTCTCAGACAAAACGATAGCATTACAACGAGAAGCAATTTCTCAATGGCCTGGGGTATGCAAACAATTGAGGGATATTGATAAAGATACTCTGGTTATTGTAGGTACGGAGGATAATCTAGCGCCACCATCCAACTCATTACAAATATCTTCTGAGATTCCAGGCGCGTGGTTGGTACAAATCAAGAACGCCGGTCACCCTTTAGAAATGCAATTTCCTGAAAAATTCAGCAATGTAATCCTCATTTTCCTTGAAACATGATTGTTGATTGTTGTACCATATACACATTGGACAACATCACACGAATAGTTGTCATCAAATATCCTTCTTTTAGATATAATCAGTGTCGACCATTGATTTAAATCTGTAATTGTTCCACTATGATCAAAATTGCGCTCATCCCCAGCAATAATACTTGGAATTGTATTTTGTGTGGCATTTTATCTATGTTCGTATGTGAATAACGCCCTGGCAGTCGAACCAAGATCAGTTTTTTTTGATGAGGAAATTAATATAAGCAGTAATAACGGAACATCGGAATTACCGCAGGTTACTGCACAAGGAAATAATGTCTATGTTGTGTGGCAAGATGATTCAGGAGGAAATTATGATGTCTATTTTGCATATAGTTCTGATAATGGTAAGACTTTTGAATCCATTAGAAATTTGAGTAAAAATAACGGAACATCGGAATTACCGCAGGTTACTGCACAAGGAAATAATGTCTATGTTGTGTGGCAAGATGATTCAGGAGGAAATTATGATGTCTATTTTAAATCCTCGTCATCAAACGGTTCTAAATTTAAATCTAATAGAAATTTGAGTAAAAATAACGGAACATCGGAATTACCTCAGATAACTTCCAATAAAGATATTTTCATTGTAATCTGGAAGGATAACACTTATGGAATGGGTGGTGTTTTCTTTAAGGAAGGGAGAAAAGATGTGTTAACCAATAACCCCGAATTTGATTCGTTAAATAGGATTCAAAGTTTTGGAAGGGTTTCCGAGCCAAGGATATTTGCAGCTAATGATTTTTTCTCTAGCATTTGGATTTCCCATTCGGGGAATGAAAGTGTTATCAATTTTTATCCACTTAATTTCTTTGATAGTACAAATAATTCAATTCAACTTACAAGACTATCTTCTGCAGATATAACAAATGTTAGTATATTTGGTGATAATACAAATGCATATTGCGTTTGGGCAGGTGGAGAATTTTCAAACCCAGATATTTTCTTTAAAAGAATTAGCTCAAACACGTTGCATTGAAGGATTACTCAGTGTTCGTGAGTTATTATCAATAGTTCTTCCTTATTTCACTCGTGGCAAGTCCGGAATCAGCACTGTCTATTCCGGTATAGGGATAATTTTTTTTGGAAAAAGTAGCGGGAAGTTTAGCAAATAATGCTGCTATATCAGTATTATTATAGATGCTATTTAATCTGAACAATTGAGTCTCATTTTCTGCTTCACTTCGTAATGTTAGACGAGTGTAAAGCGGATCTACCAATAAGATGATTTTTTCAGTATCTATTGGTCGAGTATCCCTTATGTGTGAAAAAGCATGTTCATTATCAAACGCATACTTGTAAACCCAGGAATAAATGGGTCCAGAGATAATAGTTATTTTATCTTTGCTAATGTCAGTATTGTTGTATCTCATGTTACTATTTTGAGATATTATCTCGCTACCAATGTAAGAAGCAGTTTTTAGCTGCACATAAGACAAATCCGTAGAAATCAAGATACCAGTGCTTATTACTCCAAATAAGACAATTGCTATCATTATTCCAGAAGATATCACCGTTTCTTTTCTTTTAATTCGTATAATAAATGGCAAGTCGTAAATAATTTTTGCCAAGGCAATACTCAATATTGGTGAAATTAAAATAAGATGAAAATGGTTTACCCATCCTATTAAGTAAAGTAAAGTGAAATATGGTAATATCCAAATGACTCCAATGAATTCGCGCTTTAAGGTAAGGTAACCAATCCCTAATAGCCCCAATATCAATAACACCGGATCAGTTCTCATGAAACTAGTAAGAACTTCAAACAGCGTCTTATCTTCAGATTGTCTATTTGTTGCTTGCCAGACTACACCTTCAAACCATTCATCAATCTCTCCCGAAAGTAGTGCATAGGTTGGCCAAAGAAGCGGTATCAATAATACGGGAATTAAAAATAAGGATACCTTTTTCAATACATCTTTTGTTGGGATAGTTTTTCTATCTCCTGTTTGAAACATTAGGAAGATCAACAAAGGGATCATAGTAAAAGATGGAATTTTTGTGAATATAGCTAGACCTAATGATATGCCCGAAAGAAAACATAGTACATTGATAAATTTTGGCCGGATCTTAATTTCAAATATCAACAGAATAGCAGTAAGTATAAATGGTAACATTATGGAATCTAGGACTACCCTCCTTGTATACCATGTCGATGGCATAACTGCAAATAGTAGGGAAGAAAACAATGCAACGGTTGTATTGAACTTTCTTTCAGATATTCTATATATCAGAAATGTATCAACCAACGCAATTGCGCCCATTATCAATCGCGGTACGGCAAATAGCGATTCAACTGAGGATGTATCATATATGGGCTTTAGGAACTTAGGAAAATCTACTAACTTGAATATGCCAGCTAAAAAAATTTGTCCAAAAAATGGGTGGTCGTAAGCACTTGTTGTGTCTTGAGGATGATCAAACCTGCTATCAGGATCATGCAGACCTAAACCATTCAGACTGTATAATGCCCTTCTGATATAGACACCCTCATCAACATGAAATGAGGGGAATTGTGCGGGATTCCACAAATGAGTGAATCCCGAAAGGATTAGTGGAATTAAAATTAGAATGTGTTTATTAAAATGCATCTTATCATAATGACAACAATGAATTTTGCAGTATTAAGCTTTCGAAGACTTTAAAAATGCAAGTTTGAGTGAATTGGCCAACGCTAACGATCGGAAGATAGATTCTGGTTTTCATGATTAGAATAATGATGATTTCATGTTAAAGTCGATCGACTTTGTTTATCTAGCAAAACATCATAAGTGTTATACAATTTTTCTTCCATCCTACCCCAGTTATATTTTTCAAGAAACGCGCGACGTCCATTATTTCCGTAAAATTTTCTCAAATCTGGACTATCCTTCAGAGAAATTAAAGCATTTTTTATTTGGGTTGTATTGTTGTAATCCACAATAATACCACATTTCGTATCATTAACTAATTCTTGTGAAATATTGGTAATGACGGGAAGGCCGCACATCATAGCTTCTAGAACTTTATTTGACATTCCATATTCGTATTGCGTTTGGAGTTTTGTATCGTACAATGCAACCATAACGTCACAATTTACTTCCAAATCCAAAAGCATTTTGCGGTCTAAAAATCCATGATATTTGATATTAGGGACTCTTTCGATTTCATTTTTTAAATGGACATCTTTTATCTTGCCAGTTACTACCAGGTGGATATCGGGGACATCCACTACTATATCCCGAATCGTTTCTAACCCTCTTCCTCTTCTAACGGCCCCCGTGAATAAGATCTTAAAGCTATTTTCATCTACTTTTGACTCGCCCTTCAATTCATTTTCGGGGCAATTCATGATAGTGATGCAGTTTTTTGGTTTTTTTCTAAACGTCAGGAACATTTTTTCTGATACTGTAATCAATACGTCTGAATTCCTTGCAAACATTTCTTCCAATGAATTAACAATTGAGTAGAGAATTTTAAAAAATACGTTTCTACCTTTTGGTACATAAGTCATGCCATATCTATCAAGGATGTCAAAAACTAATTTTCTTCTAAATAATACTTTGTAAATATAGCAAGGCATAATTGTAGCAAGATCACATGCATGTATAATTTTGGGATTGTAAATACACAATTTGTAAAACACCCAAAACCAGAAGATTGGAAAATACACACATAGCCTCAGAGACCCAAATCTTTCGTAACCATATGGTGCCCTTAGTTTAAACAGCTGCAAATTGTCATCATTATTTGATTCGAGTTTGGGTTGTCTGTCCCACCCAAGTGCAATTATGGAATACTTTTTGCGTAATGATTTGATCATCTGCATTGCCCTAATCGATGACTGATTTATTATCGGATCAGATTTCACTAAAATGATATCAGTCAATCGTACCACGTGTATGATTACTTAATCAGAAGAGCCTAATAAAAATTGGCAATAAGTTTTGGAAACATATCCATCACTAATTTGCAGATTCGATGTTGAGGTCATTGTTTGACAGGATGTATGCGATATACTGATTCATTGACGTATGATAAAACGTAAAGATATCCGTCATTACCCACTTCAAGATCTGTTATGCCTCCAAATCCAGTTCCAAAGATTACTTGTCTTAGCTCAGAAGTACTATTAGCGATTCTGTCACTAAGAGGTCCTTCAAGCGAAAATCCAGTTCTTGTTTTATTCATGTCAAAGTGATATAGAGTTCCATTGTGAATATCGCCTACAAATGCATCGTTCTCATATTGTCTTCCTAGTTTATCTGACACTAAGAATTTTATTGCGGTTGGACCATATCGTTCTTTCCAAGTAAATTCAGGTGTACTGTATTTTCCCTTACCATTAAAATCTACGAGACCTTCCGGTTTGTTGTCCAACTCTTTACCCATATTACTTCCCTTCAACTTCCAGACACCTTGAACCTCCTTCCATCCGCTGTTAAATCCAGGTTCTACAAGATTTATTTCGTCCCCATAATTAGGACCATTCTCTGTGTCCCATAGTTTTTGAGTCACAGGATCAAAATCTATTCCAAAGCTATTTCTAATTCCATAAGCATAGTACAAACTTA
>DASVGC010000175.1:0-2930 GCA_036379735.1 Nitrososphaeraceae archaeon | reverse complement strand
GGTGTCGGACTCGCCACCAATCCTTGCTTGAATAAGATGATCACAATGAACAGTTGTGGGAACGACAACGCTATTGAGACCTGATTGCATGAACTGTAGCAATGTCATTTGACCTGTCACATCCTGCAATGCAACCCTATCCGGATCAAGAAAGACGTAATCTAGTCCGGATCTAATCTCTTTATTAATATTTGAATAGTGAAGATGACCCACAAGAATTTTTTCTGATGCGGTGAGACCTCTACCCAGAATTCTTTGATAATTGATAACATTGTTCTTTAGCTTTGCATACGCTAAAGAAAATAAGTCAATAGAGCCACTTGTCTCCATATACCAGCATTACATTATTTCATATTTAATTATTCATAATTTTCATCTAGTAAATGGTACAAATTGAAAGAAAATAACAACGCAAACTTTTTTCTTCGTGTTAAAAATCAAAATTCCAATATTCTTGTGTCATTAACTATCATCACAATATGTCATAAATTGTTATTAATAATAACATCACAAATATGTTCTTTTTAAGGATATCAATAAGATTAATTGGTCGGCTCATTGATCTGGATTTGTTAGATTTGTTAGATTTAATGAACGGCCAATTGACAAGAAACAAATTCAACTTAATAAAAACTCAGAATTGATTATTTGAATGCGGGAGGTGGGATTTGAACCCACGAACCCCTAAAGGACAGGATCCCCAATTTATAAGATCTTAAGTCCTGCGTTTCCAAATCTATGTGTTATTTGGCCAGGCTCTACAACCCCCGCATGAACCAATCAGATTTGATATTGAGATGGTAATTAAACGTTATAGATATCACCAGGCAGCATATTTCTTACTAAATTGATTTCCTGCCCATCTAGACGCTTATTTTGGTTTAGAATCATGTAGAATTGCACTTTCTATTGCTAATTTACCTCGAATAAATTTTTCAATATTTGACTTTAATTACGCAGTCAGTTGCTGGTACATACATTATAAAACCCTAGTCTCTTTTTCTTCTTCGTTGTAAGTATCAAATGCTTGCTGCAAAGTCATCGAGTCAAGTTTAAACAACCTTCCGTTGATGGATTTTGTTGTTTCTGAAATGAGTACATTTCAATTGGTTACCAAACTCTTTTTTCTACTGTGTATCCAAGTCAGGCCCTAACTATAATTTATTCCTATTTAATTTTTCTTATACACTAAAGTCTTCAGCTCTGAGGTCATAAGCCTTACTGCCAATAGAAATCCCTCTTTGTAAGATTCATCAGTCTTTAATTTTTTTAATTCATTGACAGTTATCCCGGGGAGATGCATTTTTAAAATACGATCTGAACTGATAGAATTTTTACTATTTGATTTTCTTTGATTTCTTTTGGCTAGTTTTTTCTTCTTAACCACTTAAAACCACATTAAGGCTTGAAATATAATCTATATATAAATTTAGAGTAGTGAGATGGCTATTTGGAAACTCCTTCTATTGGTGATAAGAGTAACAATCATTAACAACAAATTTTTTGCATCATTCTCATGATATAATGACACGTAATCACTCACTGATAGGAGGGCTTCTTCTATTGGTATATGATACTTTAATAACAAAGGTGCTTACAGTGTTCCCTCTTGTCAGATTAAAGTTTTCTATATTTTTTGTTGACGATTATAATTCAACCATCAAGCCGAATTCCACGATTCATCTTGGTGGCCGATTAGCGCTTCTTGTCAATCCCACCAGGTATAGTTTTTTCTTCCGAGATTTTAAAGTAATTTAATTAGGTTTTTGCGACTGTGCATCCAACTCACAGGATTGATGGGGCAACTTGCGCTGTTGCATGATTGTATCCACATACATCCCATCAGATCTGAGTACTACTTTCCAAACTATTGTATTAGCCTGACATTATCAGATTTCATGTACCTATATCTCTTTTTAAATATCAGCACACATTCTTGTTCTTCATAATCATTATTAAAACATGTATATGACTACTGAATCAACGTAATGTAGTCTGCAACCCACTAATTCGAAACTATAGTGTAATTAACGTAGGCATATCTGCGAAAAAAATATATAATGTAATAAGCATTACATATTGTCAGGTGAATATGTCATGTGGAGAAATCCATTGAATCATACAAACCGGATTTTTGAAGAATTGGACAGGGAGTTTTCAGATGCAGAGCAAATGTTAGATCGCATGTTCCGAACCGTTAAGCAACCAATGAACAACCTCGAAACATTTCCGTATTATTACGGGTACCAAATAACAGTGGGTCCTGATGGAAAGCCGAGGATAAGGGAATTTGGAAACGCAATACCCGCATCTAGCGGTCTCATGCAACAGAGTGCAGTACGTCAACCGTTGGTCGATACCTCGTATGAAGAAAAAGACAACTCATTGACTATAACAGCAGAAATGCCTGGAATAACTAAACAGGACATTAAGCTTGAAGTTGCAGACGGGCTAGTAACAATCCACGCTGAAAAAGGCGACAAAAAGTATCATACAGAAATACCTGTTGCGGACGAACTGGATCAAGATACAGCAAAGGCCACATATACAAACGGTATATTGGAATTGAAAATAAAGTCAAAGAGATCGGCAAAGCCTAAAGCGAAGGAAATAAAGATCGACTGAAAATGTCCAGTTCTTTTTTTTGAGGTGAATATATGTGGACAGTAACAAAATTAGTGATATAACTCTAAGAGTTGCGGAATCGGATCCTAAATTTGTCGGCAGAGGTATAGCACATGTAGATCCTCAGATAATAGAACAGATGAATCTAAAGACTGGCGACGTGTTACAAGTTGCAGGTAACAGAAGAAAGACTCATGTTCTGCTATGGTCAGGTCAGACTTCAGATACTGGTAGAAAAGTAATTAGAATAGACGGTTATACAAGAAATAATTTAGGCGTTGGTATAGACGACAATGTCAGCATAA
>DASVGC010000174.1:0-2206 GCA_036379735.1 Nitrososphaeraceae archaeon | reverse complement strand
TAAAAGAGGGCGCCACGAATTTAGAGCTTGACGGTAATTGTAGATTCTCATGTGAAAACTCAATCCGGACAGGTAAGAATTTGCTAGAGAATGAATTAAACGCGTTGAGAAGAATCAGCAATGAATTTGACAGATTTACCAATCAAAAAATTTGGAGATATGCTACACATGTTGGAGAAGAACCATTCATGAAATTAATGTTGCCACGAGGTTGGTATTTACAGAATGAGTAAATTGCATCTTGCATCGAAACAATCCATACGTTACTAGTCCCTTGATGGACCTGATTTTGAGTATATCACATCTGAACCCTTTTTTATTTCAACTATTCTACTTACAGGGATCGATTCAAAATTTGAAGATAGATAAATGAACTGTTTGAGTGTCACACGCACTATATTATCGAAATCGCGATAAGAAACTTGGTAAAGATCTATATCATCATAAAACTTTGCCTTGCTTAGTATTTCTTCTAGTTTACCCTTCCTCTTTTTCATTCTTTATAATACATCAAACCGCCACAATCAATTATTTTTTTAATCAATGGAGGAAAAGGCAAGATAGAGAATTTTTTTCCATTTGAAATATCGTTAATTTCATTTTTTTCAATGTCAATTTCTAGCGAGTCCTTATCTGAGATTTGTTCCATTGTAGATTTTTCGACTTCCAGTGGGAGCAAATATCCACCGTCAACACAGTTTCTATAAAAGATTCTAGCAAACGACGGAGCTATAACTGCACTGATTCCACAATGTGAAAGAGCAATAGGCGCATGCTCCCTGCTTGATCCACATCCAAAGTTATTACCAGCAAGTAGAAAATCCCCTTTTGATACTTTTTTTGAAAAGTTAGTATCAATTCCTTCCATTGCATGTTTTGATAATTCGGCATGATCATGGATCTTTAGATACGGTCCGGGAAGTATTACATCCGTATCTATGTTATCTTTACCATATTTATGAACAGTGCCTTTCAGAGTCATTTTGATACATCCCTGGGATCAGTTATTTTTCCTTTGATGGCGGAAGCAGCAACTACTAGAGGTGATGCTAGATATGTTTGTGATTCAACATGACCCATTCGTCCTGGAAAATTTCGGTTGGTGGTACTGACACAGATTTCATCTTTGGATAAAATTCCCATATGAGCTCCACAGCAGGCACCACATGTAGGAGGACCAACAACTGCTCCTGCTTCCATAAAGATTTCAATCAGACCCTCTTTCATCGCCTTGATATATATCGACTGAGCAGCTGGTAGTACTTCAGTTCGTATCTTTACCTTTTTCCCTTTTAGTATTTGAGCAGCTGATCTCAAATCTTCCAATTTTGCGCCAGTACAGGATCCTATGTAGGCCTTGTTGACTTCAACACCTTGCAAGTCCCTGGCAGCGGCTGCATTTTGTGGTGAATATGGCTTTGCCACGGTTGGTTCAAGCTTTTCAATTTCATAAGTATATTCTTCTAGATAATGAGAGTCATCGCCTGCAATTGGTTTGTATGGATTTTGAGTCCTCTGATGGATGTATTCATCTGTAACAGCATCTGGCTCTATTATACCATTTTTAGCTCCTGCCTCTGTAGTCATGTTTGTAAGTGTCAGTCTTTCTTCCATACTCATTTCGCGTACCACATCGCCAGCAAATTCCATGGCCTTATAATTTGCACCATCAGTTCCAATATCACTTATTATTTTCAATATGATGTCTTTGGCCATAATATGCGATGGTTTCTTTCCAATGAGCTTAAAGAGCATGGTTTCGGGAACTTTTAACCAAATTCGTCCATGCATCATTGCATAAGCAATATCAGTATGTCCTAGACCCACCGCCAATGCTCCAAGAGCTCCTGTAGTATTGGTATGAGAGTCTCCTCCAACATAGAACTCGCCTGGTAGAACCAAGGCCTCCTCGTGTGAAAGTGTATGACAAATTCCGTACTGACCAAGTCCATATTTGAAGTGCTTTTTAATCCCAAATTTTTTTGCCCAATTCGTAAGTTTAGTTATATTTTCTGCGGAAATTCTGTCTACAGACGGTACGAAGTGGTCTTCAGAGACCCATATTTTGTCTGCATCCCATACTTTTTCGAGCTGGACTCCTCGCTTGGCCCATTCTTCAAATACCTTGATTACACCAGGACCAGAAACATCATGTATCATCAACTTGTCTACATCGGCGAAAACAACATCGCCAGGACTCACTGTA
>DASVGC010000173.1:0-4221 GCA_036379735.1 Nitrososphaeraceae archaeon | reverse complement strand
TAGGATTGATTGAAACCGAACCATTAAATCAAGGCTAAAAAATATAAAAAACAGAAATAAGGGGTGTATGATAGGTACAATGCATATGGGTCATGAAATGGTTTTTCTTGGCTTTTCTGGGATCTTTTTAGCCCTAATAATTTTTACTAGTATTGAATCTGAAAATGCATATGGGATTTCAATAAAGATAGATTCTCCCACCAGCAATCAACAGGTTCCAGTTGGCGAACTTACAATAACTGGAACTTCCTCTGATAACTCATCAGCCCAATGTCAGGTTTATGTAGATTGGAACAATCTAAAACCCTACCAATTGGCCACTGCAACTGGCCCAAACGGCACATCTGACTTTTCAACATGGAGTTATACGTATTCTTCGAAATACCATCTAATTCAAACCGGTCTAAATGATTTGACTTCAAAGATAACTTGTTTGGTTCCACCTGGTGGACCCACAGTTACTAAATGGTACAGCATAAATGTCACGGGTTCCACTTCACCTGCTCAATCAGCTGCTCAATCACCTGCTCAATCACCTAATCAGTCAAGTAATGTACAATTACCGTTACCAACTGCGAACGACGAGACGTCTACATCAGGTGCCCAAACTACATCCCCTCCAGCGGAAACACCAATTGATACAACCGGCGCATCAAATTCAGATCAAATAACACTCGATCTTAATGTTGAACATAATCCGATTTCTGCAGGAGAAAGACAAACTGTGAGTCTTACTGCATCAGATCCGACCACAGGTAATGCACTTGACAGAGTTTTTCTACGACTAACTATCAAAGATCCTTCCGGCAACATCATAAAGGATTACACAGACAATGATGGGAATCTGGCGCCTTCATTTAGACTCAGTGAGGACATAACTGGATCATTTTCAGTTTTAGCAAGTGCATCACAGGCAGGAATTGAAACTACAAAGTCCATGTCATTTGTGGTTGAGTAGTCCAATTCAATATTTCACATTAAGCAATTCCAGTTAAACCTTGTTCAAAAGCTTTACTTTTAATAAAATTTGAATGAGTGGAACGGAACTATCGATGCATCATGCAGCTTCTGATAGGTTTTATCTTTTAGTACCAATGCAAGGGATCGATTTACTCCAGCTTTATCAATAATTTAATTAACTACATTGATAGTGCAATATCTTTAGAAAATAAGTTCTTTTTATGTGACATCATCTAATGAAGGATCTACAGGATTTCCTCTCACATCAAATAGACCCATCCAACCTAGGTCCGTAAACTCTGTTTGATGAGCGTGAAACATGTATGTTCCCGGATAAGCATATGTAAATTCCATAATTCCTCTATCTCCTTGCGATAGCGTTACTATATCAGTATTATAATCAGCAGTTTCATCTGTGCCAGCAGTGTAATAGTCAAACATCGCACCATGTAAATGGAATGAATTGATCAAGTCAAACTCGAGCATATTTACCATGTAGATACGATAAGGCTTTCCAGTTTGCAGTACTATGGGATTCATCATATAGTCAAATGCTTTTCCATTGACTGTGTAAATTTCATTGACTCTATCCACTCCACCATCATCCTCTTCTGATGATTCGTCTTCACCACTGTCATCTACTTCATCAGCACTTTCTGTCTCGGAAACTAATGTCGTATTGGCCTCACTGCTGGTTTCGTTTTCAGTCATGCCGTCTGTCATGTTAGAAACATCAGAATCAGTTTGTTCAATTGATTGGAATAGGGCAGCAGGTGGTATTTTGGTTGGTCCTTCCAAGTCAAGATCCAAGTCATATCCGTTTAAGAGCATGGCCATTTCAGTCATTTGCGGCCGGGGTTCAATTGGATCGATAATCATCATTCCATATAATCCCCTGTTAATATGATCGGCAATAGGATCTACGTGACAATGATACGGATACAGACCATATGGTTGTGCAATAAATTCATAGGTGAAACTTCTTCCAGGTGAAATAGCCCCTCCCGGATATCCCCCCATCGAAACACCATCATTCTTTGCGTAGTGGATAGAATGAGCGTGTAGTGAATGTGGGTTTGAGTTCTCGTTGCTGTTAATGACTCTAATGCGAACAAGATCTCCTTCTGTGACCCTTATTGTAGGTCCTGGAATAGTGCCATTAAAGGTCCATGCGTCTAGGATATGACCCTCATACGTCACAGGAACTTTTTGATTTTCCTCAACAATTAGTGTAAATTGTCTTACTGTCTTGCCGCTTTCATCTTTTGAGACATGGCCACAGTTAAAGTAGGTAAGATATTCTACTGGGGTGGGTCTCTTGCTCAAATCAGTAGTACAGTTCTTAATCTTATCATATTGTTCTTGAGAAATGTGAGATCCAGGAGTTTGCCCAGATACTGGAGCATACAAGAATACGTAATTAAATGATGAAAATATCAGAATAATTGACAAGACCAATGCAAAAAAATATGCATTTTGCCCAAACACATTTGATCAAAGATACCTTTGATATAAATATGTTAATCATTTTCAAAATTCTACGAGAATATAAACAGCCAACTAATGAATTGAATAATTAGTCATTTCATATAAGGAATTTCAATAATAATACTGCCAATAAAAGAAAATCCTATTTCCACAATAGTTACTAAAAAATAAACCAGCAATTTACGACGTTCCAAGATCTGTTGTCAAGTAAAAACTAAAAAACATGCTTGAAAAATTTCAAAGATAGTTGAAGGTTTGAAAACTATTCAATCAGATGACTGAACGTTGAGTATTTCTAAAATAAAAAAGGAACCAAATGTTAGTAAAAGATAACAGAACATGATTCAGAATTTTCTTACCTAGTCCTTAAAAGATATAATCCTATAACTAAATCAAATGGAAAACTCAATTGGAATAAAGATAGGTGTAATTGTAGCAACGATCAGTCTAATCTTTTGTTCATCCGTTATTATTCAGATATCATTTGCTGATGAAATTGAACTTAGAAGTGTTGGAAGGGGAGATTTTTCCTGTGAAGGTGGAGAAGAAATAGAAGATGTGAGGATAAATTTTTTCGTGTCCTCTGATGAAGGAACATCCTTTGCCGAATGGAATATCGATCATGAAAAATTTGGTTCATCGGGAGGCATCATCACCAGCATTCAAGCTTCATCAAATAGCTTTTCCTTAAAGGGATTTGAGGCCTTTGATAATATATGTAATAATGAAACGCCATCTGACATAAACCTTTCAGGACATTGTGGACCAGGAACAGTAAAATTAGTATCCGATAATGGAAACAAGGGCAGTTTTACTACCAATGTAAAATGCAGCTAAAAGAACAGAATCAAGAAATCTCCAAATCCCATCCAAATTTCAGTGATATTACTGTCAAGATGCTTAAAAGATAATAAATAGACAAGCATAAACTACTACCGAACTTGGAAATTTCTATAAGGAAATGGCTTCCGATTATTGGATTGGCAGCTTTAATCCCCATCATTCTCAGTCTTGTTCTAGGTAGTTCATTAATACAAGCATTGGTAACTGCTGGCCTTACGGTATTGCTTGTACTTAGCGGATTTTTCTTTAGATCGTTCGGAAGGGACAGGAGACCTCCCGATTATCAAAATCCATAGAAATTGGTAGTCGTGACTGTCAGACTGGTTTAGCGATAGGAGATTCTACTACGATGGCATTATCATCCAATATACTTAACATCATGTTATAATATTGCAGAAATGATCTGCCTTTTTCGGTAGCACGGTATGTAAGGACTCCATCGTCTAGATTCTGAGTAATTAACTCTTTTTCTAATAACTCGTACAAATACCGATTGATTTGCTCGTAACTCAAGTTTCCTTTATACATTATGTGGGTCTTTCTTATCCCCGCTTTACATAGGTCCACTATGTCTGCCATAATTTGGATCTTTCCTCTGTTATTTTCATTCTTACAGACAGTTTTGCTCAATTCGTAGATATGAAAGAGTAATAGGTAATTAAGGGGAACCGTGAAATCCCACGTTGGAACGATCGTTCCAAATCGCAAACTCAAACATTACTTGTTATTGTTTTAGTCTTGACTCTAGTTAGTGTCAGACACTAATATCTTGAAGTGGCAGTGATTTACGAATCTATATAATAATACTATGAATAATAACCATTCCCACTCATGAAGGAAAAACTCACAACTATAATTATGAAGTTGGATGAAAAAAGGCCCAATCAAGTTGTCATTAGAAATGCATCAAAATTGATTCGTAGTGGAGAG
>DASVGC010000172.1:0-3280 GCA_036379735.1 Nitrososphaeraceae archaeon | reverse complement strand
TGAACATGACAATAATGGCATAGACCTAATGGATAACATGACAGAATAAAATTCCCTCTTCTTTTTTTAAATTCTGCAATCAACACTATTGCGGCAGAACTGAATTATCAATCTTATTGTAAGTATCCCATAATGCAAATTAAAATCATTCATGTCTCCAATTTTTTACGTAATTATAAATATTGGCTATATTCTTCTGATGGATGTAATTGGAATATCTCGTGATGCTTCCGGGCCCAACAAATGTTCCTAATAGAGTCGTTAATGCAATGTTAACTCCAATGATAAACCATAGAAGCGAAGATTTTAGAAAATTATACAAAGACATTGTGAATAAAACACAGACTGTTTTTGAGACGGAAAATGATATCGTAGTGCTCACGACTTCGGGCACAGGTGCTGTTGAAACTTCAGTTCTAAATTTGATTAAAAAAGATGACGCGGTAATTATACCTGTAAATGGAGAATTTAGTACTAGACTCGCCGACCTCATAGACAACTATGGAGGAAAAACCATTAGAATAAATGCACCGTATGGACAGAACCCACCGATTGAAAAAATAGAAGAGGCGTTTGAAAAAAATCCAAATGTCAAAGCCCTCTATGTTGTTTATAATGAGACTTCTACGGGTACGACTTTAAGAAATTTATCAAAATTAGGTGATTTATGCAAGGCTCATGGGGCTTTCTTTGTAGTAGATGCAGTTTCAATACTTGGTGGCGATGAATTACCTGTTGATAAATGGAATGTGGATATTTGCTTCACTGCAACTCAGAAAGCGCTGGCAGCACCTCCTGGAATTGCCCCAATATCAATAAGCAAGGAAGCAAAAAAATACATGATTGAAAATCCTCCCGCAAGTCAATATTTGAATTTAAAAAGATACTTCAAGTATTACAGTGAAAGCTTTGAAACTCCCTTCACGCCTGCAGTAAGTCTATTTTATGCAT
The DNA here is from genome assembly GCA_036379735.1 of Nitrososphaeraceae archaeon. Classification (GTDB taxonomy): domain Archaea; phylum Thermoproteota; class Nitrososphaeria; order Nitrososphaerales; family Nitrososphaeraceae; genus TA-21. The sequence goes on along the minus strand of DASVGC010000172.1, from coordinate 2,329 downwards.
ATCAAGAGGCATTAAATATCATTATCGAAGAGGGAATGCAAAATAGAATCACTCGACATAGAAAGTGTGCCAATGCCTTCTACGCTGGATTGGAAGCCTTCGGTTTTACACCTTTTGCAGATGCTGATTCTAGAAGCAATGTTGTGATAGCTGTAAACTATTTGCCCGGCATTGATGATAAGAAATTTCGGGAATTAATTTCAACCAAATTTAAGGTTCTATTAGCAGGAGGATTTGGCGAACTTAAGGGAAAAGTTTTTAGAGTAGGATGCATGGGCGAAGTAAGTAGTTACCACGTTATGAGAACCCTTTCTGCAATATCCTCATCAATGTCAATATTGGGCGTCCAGCCAATAAAAGACGGATTGTCAGTAGCCAATAATATTCTGAATCAATAGGGTATGTTGTTAAGCTTAATATTATGGTAAACCGACAGCAAATTTCGTGACAATGGAAAAAGGTTCACTTATTCTTATAGACTATACTGCTAAAGTAAAGGATTCGGACGAAATTTTTGAGACTACGGTAGAAGAAAATGCGAAAAAATCTAATCTTTATGATCCTAGCATAAAATATGAACCTCGACTAGTCTCGATAGGAGAAGGATGGGTGTTAAAAGGTCTCGACGAAATTCTAACGACTGCAAAAATTGGTGACAATTTGAATGTCGATATTACTCCCGACAAGGCATTTGGGATGAGAGATCCAAATAAGGTCAGAATGATACCTCAGAGAAAATTTGGCGATAAAGCTGATGAAATAAAGGCTGGAGACGTGGTTGATATCGATGACAGAAGAGGTTTTGTGAGGTTTATCGGTTCAGGACGTGTTCAGGTTGACTTTAATCACAGGTTAGCTGGAAAAACTCTAAATTATGATGTCAATATCCTAAAAGTCTTAAAAACCGACGAAGAGAAGGCGTCGTCACTTGTCAAAAGAAGACTTTCTGTAGAAGGTGACAAGATTGTAATATCATTTGTCAAACCAGAACTCGTGATTACTTTGCCCGAGGAGGCTTTTTTGATTGATGGACTTCAGATTATAAAAAAGGCAATATCTGCTGATTTGTTTAAATTCATTCCGACCATTGAAAATATAAAATTCTTAGAGATTTACAATAAATCTAATCCATCAGCGAAGACAAAGGAAGAACCAAAAGCAAAGGAAGAACCAAAAGCAAAGGAAGTATCAGGAACTCAAAAGAAATAAAGCCTCTTACGACCCTGGAAAATTCTTTCTTTCAAACTAGAATTAATAGTTAGATTACGCTGACTGACTTTGCAATTGCTCTAGCAGAATCACGATCCAACTTAATTTTGTTAAGAATCGTATACCTATCGGGTCTCAATGATTGGGCTATTAACATTGATTTTATGATTTGTTCCTCATCTACGTCAATTTCCCTCGCTGAAGTTGGGGCCTTGATATTTTCTAATGTCTTTACTATGATTTCATGGTCCAAACCGTGAATTTTTGACATGATTATGGTACCTATTCCCACTCTTTCGCCATGCAAACCACAGTTGTTATTTGATACATATTCTAATGCATGACTAAACAAATGTTCTGATCCAGAACATGGTCTGCTACTTCCCGCAATGCATGAGGCAACGCCAGCACTGATTAGGGCCTCCACAATTGTTCTAATATGTGCACGATTGCCCAGTTTTTTTGAATTTTCTATAATTATTTTCGCACTCATATTAGCGAGATTGGCAGCATAACTACCAAAGTATTCATCAATATCGTCTCTTGCCAGTTCCCAATCCTTGACCGCCGTGGTTTTTCCGATTAAATCTCCACAACCACTAGCTTGAAGTCTATAGGGAGCTTCTGATATAAGCTTAGTATCTGCGATGACACCAATTGGCGCATGAGCTTTCAATGAATAGGGTTTATCTCTACCTCTAATAGAGACAAATGGGCTTGAAATCCCATCATGTGAGGCCGAAGTTGGGACACTAATGAATGGAATATTCAGATTAAAAGAAATCATTTTTGCAACGTCTACTGATCTGCCACCACCGACACCTATGATAAAATTGGGTTGTTCTTTTTCTATGATTGATTGAGATGAATTAATATCATTCATCGAAGTATTTGGTGTCTCTATCCACTTGTGTTTTAATGAAGAGCTTTCTAGAGCCTGGATACATTCTTTACTAACTCGTGCTCTTACAGTATTTCCAGAAATAACGACAACATTTGTTGTTTTGTCATTTAGATCTCGGATAAACGATCCAAGTTGGTATATTACATCGTTACCAATCAAGATTTTTCTAGGGAGTTCCATTAAGTGGTTTGGGTCCGATGTCAATTCGTATTGATA
>DASVGC010000171.1:0-2452 GCA_036379735.1 Nitrososphaeraceae archaeon | reverse complement strand
GCGGATTTATTATTTAACATTGGACACACTGTTTCGCTCGAAATGTTTGGTAACAAGGTAATAATGATTAATGCGTACGACGATATAGAATTCGACGTAGTTGCGAAAAAATTTGCTAGTGATGTCGATAATCAAAAGATTAGATCGATAGGATTGGTTACTGATAGTCAACACCTAGAGCAAATCGAATCTGTTAGGAAGATATTAGAACAATCTGGCTTGAACGTGATTATTGGTCAAGGAAAAGGACAGCTTAATAATGCGCAAGTTTTTGGATGTGAATTTTATCCAGCATATGATGTGAAAAACCAGATAGATGCGTATGTATTTCTAGGTCAAAGTATGTTTCATGCTGCAAGTATTGCGATGTCAACTGAAAAACCCACAATAATGCTAGATCCCTATTTTAATGAATATAAAGAGGTCAATGATTATGCAAGAAAATTAGAAAAAAAAGCAATATTGTCCGTATACAAAGCACAAGATGCAGAGAAAATAGGAATAATCATTGGTTTGAAAGAGGGACAATTTGCAAAAATCAAAGCATTGAAACTAAAAAAAATTTTTGAAGATCTCGGGAAAGAAATCCATCTCATTGCTATTACTGAAATAACTGAAGAAAGATTAAGAAATTTCAAAGGTATAGATGCATATATTCAAGTAGCGTGTCCTAGAATCGCTACTGATAACCATTTCAGCAAACCTGTACTTTCAGTTCCTCAAGCAGAGGCTTTGATAAAAATTTTAAAACATGAACCAATGGATGATTTTCTGCAAATTCGTCACTGGTTATGAATAGTCCTAAAATAAACACATAGTTATTTGCGAAGGCAGCCTATTGGTACCACCTTAGGGAATAATCCCAATCTCACACCTTGTATGATCTACCACGTAGACGAACCAGCACGGATACGTCGCCTTAGGGTTGCTCCCTCCCGGACCTCACCCATTTCGAGGATTAACAGTCAAAGCCATGCCTTCGCATAGCTTGCTGCTCATACCCATCCAATTCGGCGTAATTTCATTTCAACCCGATATGCAGGAAATTACTCTCCAAGGATTTACCCAATAGTTACTGACCCTAGCATAAAGCCGATTTCCAGAGAAGGGTACGGCTAACACCCTAGTCCTCCCTGCCTCCGCATCATCTATTTGAAGATATTATATTATATTTGTTTATTAATCAGATCTCAGAATCATAAGATTCTTACAAACAGAGCAAATACCATTTGTAGATTCATGTCCACAAGTACTACATTTATTAGTAAGAGAATCGTTAGAGGAATTTAACGCCTTGGATATTTTCAGGAGAGATTTATAGGTATTATATTTAATTCCAGGTCTTTGTTCTTCAAGTGAGTTAAAGAAATTTCTCATATCACTTCTAATACTTTCGCTCATGTAGGGACATTGTTCAGATTGGAATGGAATGTTTTGTTGAAGTGCATAGAAAGTGATTTCTCTTTCATAGATTTCTATGAATGGTTTTATTTTCTTGAGATGATGAAATCCATACTGAATTGGTTCAGGATATATCCATCCAATTCTATTGACATCTCCTGAAATAATATTGATTAAGAACGATTGAAGTTGATCGTCTAAATTATGTCCGGTAGCTATAACATTCACTCCTAGATTTTCAGCTGCAATATCAATAGCTCTTCGTCTAAAGGTACCACAAATAGAACAAGAGGTCATCTTTTCAGAAGGACGTGATGAGATAGCATTATCCATATTCATGCCAAATAAATCCTTATAACCAAAAATTTCATTTTTTATATTTAACTTTGCACAAAAATCCTTGACCAAGGTTAAAGATTCCTCCCTGTATCCGGATATTCCTTCGTCTATTGTTATAGCAACCAGGTCCTTGATGTTTTTTCTTTCAGTGATCTTTTTCATTATAGATAAAAGAGACAGACTATCTTTTCCACCCGAAACACCAACAGCAATTCTATCACCATACCGCATCATAGAAAATTTCGATATTGTTCTTGATGTTTTTTCTTCTATTGAGAAAATAAAACATGACCTGCATAGATATTCACCAGAATATGGTCTATAGTAGATACTATTTTTATTATAACATTTTGAACAAACAGGCTGTGACATTATATCACTGAAATTAGTGAATATTAGTCATTATTATTGTTATGTAACTGCTTAATACATGTCTTCTCCTTTTATCTATTATAATCCCAAAAACAGACTAGTATATGCTAGGGAGTTCTGCTATACTACCGAACAGGTGTATAATGAGTGGCATGACATATCAGTGTCATTACCTTATAGTTTCTATGGATATGTTTGCAGTATTATCTCATAATGTTAATAAAAATAAAAAGGAGAGAAGAATAAAAGGAAATAGCATGAAATGAGTGAAGATAAGATGATGGTTGCATTTCGTCATATCAAAACCTTTGAAAGAAACTAGGGAAAATGTAGTTTATAA
>DASVGC010000170.1:0-4399 GCA_036379735.1 Nitrososphaeraceae archaeon | reverse complement strand
CTGGTTTGGTTGAATGCATGTAACCACGGAAACTGACACTAAGCACAGAGCTTTCTTGCAATTTGCATTAATCTAAAAGTTACCTATTTCAAGACTATAATGACAATAGGAATACAAAATCTAGATTTTCTTTTATGGTTTCTATTCAAGTCCAAGCACTGTATTAGACAATAATCAAGATGGCAACCATATTTCAATATGGCATAATTATTATATCCAATAACTCTTTATGAAAATCTTATTGACCATAGTGAGCGTCTCATTAAACGAAGACATAATCGAGAGTTTGGACAAGCTCAAGTCGTTGGGATTTTCAGGACGATCAGAAATCATAAGGGCAGGAATCAGGAATCTGTTGTCAGATGAACGTATGAAAGAGGATTTGGACGGAGAAATCAATTCGTTACTTTTAGCAGTACATGATGAAGATTCAGATGACCAGGTTTCTTCAATAAGACATGATTTCGACAAAATAATAATTGTTCATCTTCATAACAAGATTGACAAGGATAGATGTTTGGAGATATTTTCTCTAAAGGGCGATGCAAAAGAAGTTAAGGAGATATCAAGAAAACTTCAGATAAACAAAAAAATGCACTTTGTAAAACTGATAGTAGTTTGAGAGCTGAGAATACTTTTACAACGTTCTATTTTGTCACATTGCAACAAGGATTGTGTAGAAAGTTGGATATTTCACCGATTCAATAGTTATTGTTCATCAACCATGGTCGCGTTTATATATGGAACTATTTTTATCGACTACAATTCATACGGTATGAATAATTGAAGTTAAACATACGATCAATTAGGTTTAGGAACTGGATGTTCGTTAATGACAGTGAATGTTCATGAAGATTGAAATGATAGACAATAGAGGTCAAAAATCATTTAGTCTATTTTATAACGACATCGCAAGATGGTTTTTTCTTTTCCTTTTTTTCGCCGGCATGTTTTCGTGCTATGTCTTCGGTACTCAATTGGCACTCAATTACGCAGTATATGACAACTTTGATATGTTCTACTTTAGTTTTACCATTTTAAGTGGTTTAGGAACTATCTGGGGAATAATGGCACACCGGGAATTTACTAAATCGTCTGACAGAGTTAACAACACTAGGATTCTTGCTTGCCAAATTAATCCGCGAATCGGAAAATATGAATACAAATCATATAATCCCGAAACGCATGAGTTTGAAGAGGGTTACATCCCCTTTGGGCCCATAGATTTTTGGGATCCAGCTACATATGCCCCAGAATGGATCGATAAAGGGAAATATTGGCATGTACTACTCGGTCTTCAAGTTCCCAACAAAGAATTGATTCTTCAGGTTGTTAAAGATGATGACTTGTTAAATACCAAAAATCAAAACGTGGCTACTACTGAGAAAGAAACTATTCGACTTTCATGGTCAACGAAAGGGTCCATAAAAAGAGTGCGGTACAGAGTCAAAATACCTCAATGGGCAGTAATGCGTGCTGACTATCAGGGTACAAAATCAAACAACCCAGAAGGAATTGTAACAAATCGCGAGATTGGAAAATTAAACAGAAATATTGTGCTTCTCGTGGACGAGATCATTGAAAGAGAGAAATTTAGAATAAAGTATCCTTGGATGATAACAGGACTATGGATATATCTTTACAAAAGCTTGCCCATAGGGATTATCTACAATGAAATTCTAGAAAAACTTCCGGGATTCCATAAATCAATAGTAAAGGAAGCAAATGAAACACTGGCTGATATAAGAGAAGACAGACTGGTCTTGGCTATTTTGGATGTAGCTGGAAACAAAGGGATAAGTCAAGATAAGATTGGAAAAATTTCAACTCTTATTAGATTTCTTGATGGAGTATATTCAGATATTGGGCTTGGTGAAGGATCTACAGAGTATCATAATTTTCACCACAGCCTTGAAGTCTCTTATATGGCACTTAAAATGTTACCAAATACAATAGATAATTACAAATTCTCTGCCGACGACATCGAAATTCTTCTTGTGTCGGCGCTGCTGCATGATTACGACCCCCTTCAATTTACGTATAATGTCAATAGTCCGAATCCTGAAAATAATGGTTACCCTAATCAAGGATCGACTATTCGACCGTCTGTAGGTCCAAGAGTCTATAGAACAATAGAGACCATACAAAGATACCAAATACACGATGCTTATTTCAAGCTTGACCAACCTGATCTGGAAAGGGTATTTGAAAATTTTTCATTTAAGGTTAGAAATCAACCAGAGGTGCAACCCCACAAAGCTGACATTGAGAAGTCCGATAAGAGTTTGATGGTCGAAGCGTTGATTTGGAGAACAGATTTTCCTTATTTCAAGCAGGAAACAGCTCAGAAAAAATACAAGGGACTGCTTTCTGAAATTAATGCAAAAAATCAAGATATCGCAAAGGTAAATATCCTTGCTGAAGTGTTATGGCTATCTGACTTATCTGTTACCTATATGGGCTCAGATCCAATTAGAGCGTGGAATAGAGTCACAAATCTTTATGACGAATTATTTCTGCCCAAATTAGAGGCAGTGTCTAGAACTGATTCGTACTTTTCTGATTTTGCAGACACACATCTTTTTCAAGAGCTAATAAAAATGAGGGGATTTCCAGATGTATTCAAAAGTAGATGGAACTCTGTTTATCAGTTTTTTCATGAGGGTAACCCATCTACGGTATTGGTGCGCACTATCATAAACGCACGCAAATCATTTCTAAAACTAAACATGATTGTTGGGTATTTCAAGGGAGAAATGATTTACCAAATGGCCGATGAGATTTATGCAGAATTTTTTATAGGAATTGGAGAGGATCAAAATGAGATCTCATTTGCCAAATCTAAGATTGCTGAATTGGAGCCGCAAAATTCTTCTGTCTTTTGGGGAAACTCTGTAAAACTCATCCCAAGCATTCCCGATAAATCAATAGATAATTTCATTTTGAATATTCCCAGTTCGTATGGCTTGGACATTCTAACTAACAAGATATCATTTTCTTCAATGATTACTACAATGAGTGAAAAGTTGATGGATACTGGAAGTCTACTAATACTGACAGATATTCCAAAAGATAGTGATATATTCAAATCTATGTATAGTGAAATTCTTTCAAAGGGTTTTGTGGACTGCAGTAAAATTTCTGACTATTATCTATCAAAGCTAGATCCGACGACTCTTCGTTACTCTTCCAATCCATATGTTCTGTCATTTTGTAAAAAATAAAATCAATAATAGCTCCATGTGAGTAGCATAAAACATTAAACTAGGGTTTTCAAAGTATTCTATTCTCATTTAGAATAACCTGGAAATTACACCTTTACAAATCCCAAACAAACTTTGCATTTAGGACAAGTACAAATAGCATAACGAAATTGTTTTCCCGTATCCTCTTTTCCATCTCGGAAGTTCATTTCGGGGGTAGAGAATTCTTCTTTACAGATAGGACATTTTATCATATTACGTTAAAGTTACTCTTGATTAAAATATCTAGTGGTACACAATTAGAATTTTAGAATTTCTAAATACCAAACATACCAAGATCCTATTTAGAAGATAAAGTCAAACTCCCGCAAGCAACGTTTTAGTTTTCCTTTACAAGGGACTCTACATTACAAATTAGCTGGAGCAAAATTGGCGAGTTCAAAATCCTGCGAATACACATATATTGTTTAACGAAATAGGGTAAATCAAGCAATCATGAGCGGAAATAGTAATAATGGAACTAAGAAAGTCAAAGTCGCAATAGCCGGTGTCGGAAACTGTGCTTCTGCATTATTGCAAGGTATTTCATTTTATGGTAATAGTTACTCTAAAGGTAATGCGGGGGAAAATACCCAGGAAATACCTGAAGGTTTAATTGCATATACCCTTGGTGACATTAAGCCAAATGATATAGAGTTCGTTGCGGCGTTTGATGTTGTCGAATCAAAAGTAGGCCATGATCTTGCAGATGCAATATTTGCAAGCCCTAATAATACAATAAAAATAGCCGATGTCCCTTCAACCGGTGTTAAAGTAAAAAAAGGGAAGGTACTTGATGGTGTTGGTAAACGTCTGAATGAAAGAGTAAAGATATCTGATAGCTCTCCTGTAGATGTCTCAAAAATATTGAAGGAAAGCGGAGCAGAAATACTTGTAAATTATTTACCTGTTGGGAGTAGAGAAGCAACTAAATATTATGTAGAGCAGTGCCTTGACGCTGGTGTGTCTTTTATCAATGCTATACCTGTTTTCATTGCATCTACCCCGAAGTGGCAGCAAGCATTTGCAAATAAGAATCTCCTCTGCGCAGGTGATGATGTCATGAGTCAGTTGGGTGCGACAGTATTACACAAAACCCTTGTGAAGCTCTTTGTAGATAGAGGTGTAAAGCTGGACGAAACTTACCAACTAAATGT
>DASVGC010000169.1:0-2844 GCA_036379735.1 Nitrososphaeraceae archaeon | reverse complement strand
GAACAGGAACAAAATACATTTAATTTTCCTGCAGAAAAGGCATTGCCTATTGCAGGTACAGAATAAACTGAGGCAGCCATGATTATGAGGTAGAGATAGATTGATGATCTGTTAGGCTTCTGTATTATTGTCCTCAAGTATGGATTTTATTTTCTCTCTTAACTTGGAAATACTGACTGGTTTGCTAATAAAATGAGTAACATTGACAGATGGAATTACCTTGCTGAATTCTTCCTTGTTTATTTCAAATGCCGTGATAAATGCAATCTTCATGTTAGGATTAGTCTCTTTGATTCGTCTATAAAGCTCAAACCCATTTACCTTTGGCATTCTAATATCAGTAATTACTAGATCATAATAATTTGGAGGATGATTCTGAAAATTTTCAATGGCTTCATCAGCCTTTGAAAATGTGTCAACTATGAAATCATTTTTTGACTCTATTCCTCTTTTTATGACCGAAAGAATATCAGATTCATCGTCCACAATCATTATTCGTGGTGGTGAATTAGTTTTCTTACTTTCTGCCATATGTCAAATTTTGATAGGGTTATCATATATAATAAGTTTCATTATGAGAATATTGATATAACAAAAAAAATAATGTCTTGAAAGTGAGCGAAAAAGTAGACTGGTTAGGACTTTTACAAGATTCGAAAATCAAGGAATTTAATGAATGGAGAATGGCTAATATATTTGAAAAAATAGACGTTAGTGGTAAGGATTTTTCGGGTAAGGATCTATCAAATGCGTATTTGAACGGCATAAAGTGTAATGGAACTAATCTCTCAAATTGCAATTTGCGGAAAGCTAATTTTGCTCAATCCGAAGTTATGGATTCAAATCTAGAGAATGCGGATTTAACTGATGCAATTTTTCTTTATGGAAATCTAAAAAACAGCAATCTAATGAATGCCAATCTTACTAATACTAACTTTATGTGGTCAGATTTAAGAAATTGCAATTTGATTGGAGCAAAATTTAAGAAAACAGTCTTTGTTGAAGCCAAACTACAGAACGCAAAATTGAATTCATTAGAGAATCAATCAGTTTATCTAAAATTTGCAAAGATGGAATAAATTTATTCATAAGTTTTGACAAATTATGAAAGTAATCCCAATAGATTAATACGATTGTAGCGTCCAAAATGACTGATTGGAAGTAGATAAAATACGAACTTTAAAGTTACTTGGTAAATGGTCACTCAATAGAGCCATAGGAAAACGACGTCCATTGGTGGCTGTTTTCAGTTTGACCCATTATTGTAATTTTTATTGTCCCATGTGCCCTTTCGGTGATTCCAACAAAGAAGGACAGCTGAAACTTGTTAAAGAAAGGGACCTAACTACTGAACAATGGAAAAGCATCTTTGAGAAAGTCTCAAAATATTGTGTCTGGTCAATTATTGAAGGAGGTGAACCAACAAGCCGACCAGATTTTATGGAACTTGTGAAATATCTGCACGATCTCAAAATGCCCACGTCGCTAATTACAAATTGTTCTCTTTTGCATAATGTTGACCTACAGAATTTAAAGAAATACATTCAGTTCATAACGTGTAGTATTGATTCGGTTCATGAGGAACCTTATTGTAAGGTACGTGGTGTCTCTAGTAAGACCTACCACCGAGTTATGGAAAATATTGGACTACTCAATCAAAATGACATTTCACATTATTTCAATAGTGTAATTACAAAATATAACACGGAAGAATTTATTGATCAGAGTTATTTTGACAGGGCTAAAGAACTTGGATCAAATGCGGTTTCATTAACCTTCGTTGAAGATAGAGCAGATGTATCATATTCATTGTTGCCGGATCGTAAAACTATGACAAAGATATGTGAAAGTATCTTGGATTATGGGAAAAAAAAGTCATCTCCTCAAATTATGATTCCCCCGGAATATTTTGAACAAATATTAGAAAATGGCCGAACTGCATTCGATGAATGCGGAGTATGGAAGAGTACATTTGTCAATGCAGATGGTACGGTATTGGTACCATGTTGGAAATTTAACAAATCAGAAAACAAATATGATCTTAATGAGCAAAGCATCGAAGAAATCTGGAGCGCTCCTCAATGGGAAATTGCTAGAACTTGTCATGATTGTCAGGTCCTTGGTTGCATATGGTATTCCTCACAACCAATTACGACATTTGCCAAAAATTACATGAATGGTCTGTCTCGAATTATCAATCAACACAAACCAGAATTGTTACCCTGATCCCATATTATCTATGGTATCAAGTCATGTGACACAATGCTAGAGCCCACTATGTAAATTACAAAATTTGCTCGACGCGAATTGTCAGACAATCATCATCTCGATAAAGCTCGCCAATAACTTTGAATTCTCTGCCCTTTTTTATCAATTCTCTAGGACCGCGGTAATCGTAGTGGTTTAGTATAGCTCGCCATTTACTATTAACTAATACAATTGCTTTTCCCAACACTACTTTTTCAATTTCAATATTAAAGACCTGTCCATGAATTTTTGCTAGATTATCTGAAGCAATTACTTTACCGCCGGAAATTTTTATTCGTTCCAATTTCTCGAGCATTTTCAACGCTGCGTTTATTAGTACATCGTCCTGTCGTAATGATTTTTGTAAAAGTTTAATATCTAATCCGCTGGTTCCATGCATAGATACTATAGAATATATTTTTCTTGCAGTACTTTCAACACTATTCCTAACTCTCTTTACTCCTGAATCTGGAGCAGAGTAAGGTGATTTGTGGAGGGCAATCTTGCCTGTGTCTGCTCTGGTAAACTCTTGTTGCATTCTATTTCCACGTTTGTCTAAACACGAATCAAGAAATTCAATCTCTTTTTTAGACATAG
>DASVGC010000168.1:0-2227 GCA_036379735.1 Nitrososphaeraceae archaeon | reverse complement strand
TAGTTAACAAAAAATAATGCATTTAGTTCTGAAGGAACTCTATCTTTGTAAAAACGATAACAAAATACGACAAAATTAAATAAATGGTTCTAGTCTATCATGGTTTATATGTTTAGTTTCTTATTGAATCATTGTGATAAGTGTTTATCTTCTAATTTACTACAAATTAAAGGAAGGAGCTTTTACTGTAGATATTAACTAGAAATCTAAAAAACATGTCAAATATGATTCACAAACGACGATCCCGTCAAGATCGGACTTTTTTAGAAAAACATTAAGAAAAAGTTTACTATTAATAGAGGTTAAATGTCATTCAAAAACAAAATTGTTGGACTAAGAGTGCTGAACGACCTGGATAATAAGGAAGTTTATTATCAAATATCTGATCCTAAAATGAAATATATTGTATCTAATCTTATGATGTAGCGTTGAGGTATATTCTAGCTGCCATCATCTGCATTGCCGTGTTCATGATCATGGGGTTTGTACTTTCCCCCAAACTAGGATACCAAAATGAAGATGCAATTAAATTGGATGAGGCAATCACATCACTTTTCTTCAACACTCATTCCGGCCATGTAGATAATCTCATGATATTGTTGTCAATGTATGGAAGAGAGATAGTGTGGTCAGCGGTAGTTGTATATTTTGCCATTTTTGCAGGTTGGAATGGAAAGAAGATCGCCCTCATTATTGTAATTTCATTTTTGATTATTATGCCACTAAATACGATACTAAAGGACTTCTTTGAAAGACTTCGTCCAGACATCGAAAGACCGGAAATTAATGTTCCTGTAAAAACGGATTTTGCATATCCGTCTGGTCATGCCTCTATGGTTAGTAGTGGCGCATTGATACTAATGATACTCTACAGAAAGGAAAAGGAGCTTATTTTTTCCTCATTACTAACAGTAGAGGCTGCCCTTGTCTGTTTATCAAGGATTTATGTTGGTGATCATTATTTTTTTGATGTCATGGGTGGTGCGTTACTTGGATCAGGAGTCTCTCTGTTATCCATTTACTTTTCAAAATATCTTGACCCATTAATTAAAGGCGTGCGTAAGTATCTACAAAAAAGTCCCTAATTTTGTATAATTATTTTGAAAGTCCCTTGCCTTGAAATATACCTGCTCTTATCCACTTCATGAATTTTTTATCAGTTAAGGAGTTTCTCATGCGGATAGAATTTGTAGCATCGTTTCCAATAACATAACGAAATTTAGGATCTTTGGAATTCAATGCGTCGAGGATTGTGTTGGCTACATCGTAATTAGAAGTCAAACTATTTTTCATTGCTTGATTTAGGAAGATAACTCTTCTTTCCATTAAATTGTGATAAGGAGAGTCAGGATTCATGCCTTTGATCTTTACATTCTGAAAAAAATCTGACTTAACAACGCCAGGTTCAATTACTATGACTCGTATTCCAAATTCTTCTAACTCAAATGAGATGGCTTCAGAAAGTCCTTCTACTGCAAACTTACTTGATACATACGCAGAGTTAAGTGGAACTCCAAATCTTCCTACCATTGAACTAATATTTACAATAATTCCACTTCCTTGACTCCTCATTATTGGTACTATTGCCTTTATGAGTCTAAATATTCCAAAGAAATTAGTTTCAAATTGTTTCTTGATCTCTTGAGTCGTAATCTCTTCAACGGGACCAAACATACCATACCCTGCATTATTTATTAAGACATCAATTCTTCCACGATCCGTAAGAATTTTTTTTACCGCTAGCTTGATTGATTGTTCATCATCTACATCTAGCTGTAATATATTCAGATCAAGGTTTTCTCTTTTTATTAAATCCTGAATCTTGTTAGCCTTCGACAAATTTCTTACTGTTCCATAGGTCATAAAGTTGTTACGAGATAAAACATGGCAGGTTGCAAGTCCTATTCCAGAAGAACATCCGGTTACCAATACAGTTCGTTTAGATTTCATAATTGAAGTTACGGCTCATGGTTAAAATATTTTCGGAATATTGGTCCAAATAATCAAGATAACCTAGTATATTTAGCAATTCAATTATACTACTAAAGTCCAAATCTAGTTATGCAACTAATACCGAAACTGGAAATTAAATCTATGGTAAGTATGATTACCTTTTTGAATGAAGAAAAAGTTGGTAGGGTTGCATCAATTGACGTACATGGTTATCCGCAGATAATACCAATGAATTTTGTGTATGTAAAGAATGAATCAGTTGATACTCAAACTG
>DASVGC010000167.1:0-7024 GCA_036379735.1 Nitrososphaeraceae archaeon | reverse complement strand
TAGTTTGTTTTGGTAACTTGCTCTATTTCCTCTATTGATTGATCTGCTATTTTTCCCAGCATTCCAACCCCGGCATTATTTACCAATATGTCAACATGATCATAAACTGAAAGCACGTCCTCGGCCATCTTTGAAACTTCGGCTTTGTTAGACACGTCACAAGAAAACATCATGGTCTCACATTTATCAGCGATTTCAGATGAAACTTGGGACATACGTTCTTTGTTTCTAGAAACAAGAATAACTGCTTTGACATGTTGTTCTGCAAAATCTAATACAGTAGATTTGCCTATACCAGATGACGCACCTGTTACTAAAATCGTTTTTCCTTTCAACTTATTCATTGCAAATCCTCTATGATATAGACAATCATGTCTTTTCTAATATTTTAGCTGTTATCAAAATTCTTAGATTTAATCTGATTTGCTATGGAGTCCTTACCAATTGTAATTCTCATAAGAGCAATCCACATAACAACGAGGGGCACATGATACGTAGCAATTCTCCAAGCAATGATTACAGATAATTGAGAGGAATTAAGAACATCAGTCAAATTCGGAATAGTACTGATATTCGTAATATATGCCCAGACACCCAATTCAGCTAGGCCGGATCCGCCTATCGTAATAGGTAAGGTGGATAAAGCAGTAGATGCTGAAGTGGCCATAAATGATTGGAAAAATCCAACATGTTGACCAACAGATTCAGCAAGTACCAAAAATGAAATGCCTTGAAAAGCAAAGGCCACAAAAGTTATTGCCATTCCTACGGAAAGGACCTTTACGGAGTGAAATGAAGTAAAATTTTCTCTGCTCATCTTGCAAAGATCTGCCAAGGCAACATTTGTTGAATTTACTATACGATCTGATCTTTCCTTTGACAAGAATCTATTTATCAATCTGAGAACAAATTCTGGAAGCTGTATGTTCCTGTTTGCAGACATTACAACGACAACAAACCAAAATGCAAAAGTTGGGATGGCAACTACTATAACCAGGATACCAATAAATGAACCACCGCCGAAAATTGCCACACCTCCTGCTATGAATGCCAAAATACAACCTGCAAAAACATCAGCTATTATTTCCGCAGTAGCAACCCAAGCTGCCTTGCCCGCCGGAACTCCGTTCTTAATCAGCCAAGCAATCCTTACTATTTCACCACCGATAAATGAGGGAGTGGTTTGTGTCACAAACTCTCCGGCAATTCTCGCATTCATAGTTTTGAGAGTCGTGCTATAATTTGGACCGATGAAGTGCTTAATAAAATACCTAAACCTATATGCCTGCAACAAGATTCTTACCATAACAGCCGAAACAGAAAGAAGAAATGGCAATGGTCCGACTGAGAAAACGTCTGCTGGGGAAACGGGCGTAAACGTAAATAGTATTAAAAATGGAATGAGGCTCACAGCAACTGCAACTAATCTCCATTTCAAGCCTATTCAATGCAAAATAATAGAAGGTCATATAATAATCAATAGAATTAATATATTCACTCTTTGTTTGAAGCTTGATTGGAAACTATTTTTGTTACTGGGACGGCAGGGTCTGGAAAATCGCTTCTTACATCAAAACTTGTTCAGTGGTATAAAGATAATAACTTTTATCCCATCTCATTAAATCTTGACCCAGGCGTCATTTCTTTGCCTTATGAACCAGATGTTGATGTAAGAAATTACATTGATATTGAAAAAATAATGTCTGAGCATGGCTTGGGACCGAATGGTGCGCTTATTATGGCTGCAGACATGATAGCTACAAAATTAGACGAAATACAAGAGGAAGTTTATGATCTGAATCCAGATATTGTGATAGCAGATACCCCTGGTCAAATTGAACTTTTTATATTTAGGGCAAGTGGTCCCTATTTTGTTTCTAATTTTCAATCCGACAATAAGATAAACATATTCACCTTCGATGGAATTCTCGCATCATCTTCACCTATCAATTTCATTTCTATTGCTCTAATGGCCACATCAGTAAGACTTCGATTAAATATTTCACAGATAGATGTGATGACAAAAAGAGATCTGGTAATTGATAGGCTCCAAGACATTATACGATGGTCTACTAGATCCTCACTGGAAGATTCACTCCATAACGAAAAAAACATCGAACATTCAATTTTGAGCAGGGACCTTTTACAGGCCTTGCATAAGAATAAACTAATGCAAAACCCAATTCTTGTTTCAAGTTTAACAATGAGCGGAATGGTAAATCTTACTGCGGCTCTTTCAAGAGTCCTAAACTTTGGAGAAGAAAAAGGAGATTAGAAATAGGAATGAAAGAAGCATTGAATTTTTGTAAAGCAAAGGCGCCATCATCAACAGCAAATCTAGGTCCCGGGTTTGATGTCTTTGGACTAGGACTCGATCTTTTCTACGATACCGTATCTATCAACAAGCTAGCATCCAAGGGTGGCAAAATAAGAATAATATTAGAAAATGATAATAGTAAGGTACCATCTGTGGTGGAAGAGAATACTGCAAGTCTGTCAGTACTGAAAATAGCTAAAAAATACAAAATCAATAATGATCTAGATATTAAAATATCTAAAGGAGTACCGATAGGACTGGGATTGGGAAGCAGTGCCGCTTCCAGTGCAGCTGCCGTTACTGCATTTAATGAACTTTTTCAATGTAATTTGAGCGATAATGAATTGTTGGATTTTGCTGCTGAAGGAGAAGTCAGCAGCGCTGGTGTAAAACATTATGATAATGTTGTTGCTTCTTTGTTTGGAGGATTCGTAATAGTAAGAACATATCCCACACTTCAGTTTAGTCGAATAAATGCCCCCAAAGATTTGGTACTTGTAGTTTGTGTTCCCGAAATGGTAACTCCGGCTAAGAAAACAAAAGTAGCGAGAAGCGTGATACCAAAAACAATATCAATGGATCATCATACAAGAAACTTGGCCAATGCATGTATGATGGTGAGCGGCTTTCAATATCAGGATACGAAGCTTCTAACAAGTGGTATCAATGATATCATAGTGGAACCTGCCAGAAAAAACCTTATTCCGAGTTACGATAAAATAAAATCAAATGCGTTGCGCACTGGTGCACTGGCCGTAACAATAAGTGGTGCCGGACCTTCAATGATTGCTTTCACGAATTCAAGCAATGATGCCCCTAAGATAGGTAAATCTATGGAACATGCATTTGCTGATTGTAAAATTAAGAGTCATGCATATGTTTGTGGTGTCAGTGGAGGAGCTAGAGTCATTGCGAAACACTGATTCTAAATAAAAGTGGAGAATAACCGAAGTTATTTTTTGCTCTTATTAAGAAAATCAGACATCATCTTTTTCCTATCCTCGTGTGCAAAACACAAGGACCATCCATAAATTTCCAGCCTGAGTCCTGTGTCGAGATCCGCATCCATACCTCTATTTACTAACATTTTGCTTACCTTTACTGCGTTGAAACTATTTTTCGCAATCTGTTTTGCCATTGCAATACACTCATTCATCAGCTTAGTGTTAAGTAGTTTTGCTACCTGATTGTTCCTTTCTTTTTGTTTTTCCTTGTCGTCAGTAGTAACTTCAGGTGGTAAATTATCATCTGGAGTCAAGCTAATCACATTATTTACCAAGCCCAATTGAAATGCTTCTTCAGCAGGTATCATCCTTCCAGTAAAAACTAATTCCTTTGCCTTTGCAGGTCCGACCAACCTCATCAGTCTTTGTGTTCCTCCCCATCCAGGTGGAATTCCTATTGTTACTTCAGGCTGTCCGAGTCTTGCATTGCTGGAGGCTATTCTGATATCGCATACCATAGCTAGTTCGCAGCCGCCTCCCAGTGCATACCCGTTAATTGCTCCTATCACTGGTTTTTCCAAACGTTCAATTTTGTTTAAGACAGACTGTGCTGAAGAAGCATATTTTTCTGCAGTAATTGGATCGATATCGACCATGTATGAAATATCCGCACCAGCGCAAAATGATTTTTCACCAGCTCCTGTTACTATAATAACCTTAATAGTTTCGTCAGCACCTATCTTGTCTATTGTTTGAGAGAGCTCTGTTATGACATCAGTATTCATGGCGTTTAGTGCTTCAGGCCTGTTGATTCGAAGTATAGCAACTTCTCCTTGAGATTCAAGTTGAATATATTTCAGGTTAGACATTAAGAAAAGTGGAAACTGCGTTCAATTAAATCTTGTTCTGAAAAATGCCTATAACTCAAAAGTCACAAGATATCAAATTAGTTTTCAAGTAAAAATAAAGAAAAGATTGGTTAAAAGAAGGAATTATGCGCCGGCCATTCCGTTTCTTAATTCAACGGCTTTGTGATCGTCATTTTCGTTGGCCATTGATTCAGCAGCTGCCTTATGCATCTCAGACATGGCGCATCCCATTTGTGCTTCAGGTTTACCTCTTCTCATGATACCGCGGTACAAACCAGCTTCAAGTGTTTGTCCATGAGCTTTTTCCCATTCTTCAACTGGGATACTGTATTTCTTTTGGATTCTATCTCTGTACCATTCTGGAATTACATTAAATGCACAGAATGGAACAATTCTCAAGTCAGGTGTCAAGTAGTGAATATCACATCTCTGGAGTCTCTCTAAATCTTCGTTATATTTGTCTTGGAAGTGCATCATACCTAAGAATAGGGAACGAACATGCCATGAACCTACTGAGTCAAAATTACGCTTCAATAGGATGCTCGAGAACATCTTTGCAAGATTCAAGCCATGAGGCTGTTTGTCTCTATCAACAAATTGATTTAGTTTTCTAATTACTTGTAACATCGCATAATACCTGTTTGCACCTGATCTTATCTCTTCAGCTTTTTCTTCAAAGTATTCCAAAACACCTTTAAGATCAACGAATGATGTTAATGGAATTAATTTCTTGGTTTGAGTATCTTCAAATACGTAAGTTCCAGCACCACAAGCAAAGTGAATTGAGAGTTCATATTTTGGTTTCTTGCTAAATGCTTCGATTACATTTGTTAGTGGCATACATGATGGAACTGGGAACCAATCATCCATTGAAATTTCACCATTAGTTTGTTCTTGTATTCTTTCAATACAGTCTGGAATGGTAATTCTATATTTTTCTCGTTCTTTTTTGCCCATTCTACCAGTTAATGAAACAGGCTGGAAGTTGACAGCGTGAACAACATCAAGATGTTTTTGAGCATATCTAATGATGGGACCTAACTCATGATCATTAATTGACTTTATTACGGTAGGAACGAACACTACAGTAGTTCCACATTTTCTGGCAGATTCCAGAGCATACGGAACTTCCCAGTGATTCTTTGGATTAGTTCTAGGAGTAACACCATCAAATGATAAGTAAAGATTACTTACACCAGCATTTCTTACCTGACGCATTGTCTCTGGAGAAAGCGCCAATTTAATACCATTAGTATTCATTTGCACATGATCAACTCCCTCTTCTTTCATAATCCTGATAATATCTGAAATGTCATCCCTCAACATTGGCTCACCACCAGTAATTTGGATTGAATTTCCAGCAATTGGTTTTTCTGCCTTTAGAGTTTTCATCATTGCTCGAACTTGTTCATGAGTGGGTTCATATAGATATGCACCCTCTAATCCTTTCTTTACATAAAAGAAGCAGTACCAGCAGGTCAGATCACATCTATTGGTGACTATCATGTTAGCTAATCCGGAATGTGAAAGATGATTAGTGCATAAACCGCAATTGGTCGGGCATGCGCACTTGTCTACCATTACGTTTGGAGCATGTGCACCTTTTCCATCCATCCAATACGTGCTGAATTTATTGTACATTTTATATGAACCGAAGTACAATTCCTCACATTCGCCGTGTGTAGGACAGGTCTTGGTCATGAAGACTTTGCCTTCTCTTTCAAAAACTTCAGCGTCAAGAATCATGTTGCAATCTGGACATATACTCTGAGTAAATCGTATGGTTCGCTTGTCTGTATTTATTTTACTTACGGTACGGTTAGAAATTTGTATTAATTCCACTCAATCACACCTAGGTATTCATGTCGACTTTGTATATTTCCTATATAAATATAATGTAACTAATAATATGGTGATTAGTTTGGTTGAGTTGCGAGATTAAATAGTCCATCTAGAATATATAGTATGTTTCTGTTATCCGTATTTAACGCTATTATGAGTTTATCTGATAAGACCAAAAAAGCCATGGAAGAGATAGGCTTGGGAAGTTATGAAATAAAAGTCTACATTTCATTGCTTGAAAATGGGTCTATGCCAGCTTCTGAAATAAGTAAGAAATCAAGTGTGCCATATTCAAAGATATATGAGGTTCTAAATTCTTTGGAAGAGAGAGGCTGGATCGAATCTAACAGCTCTAGACCACAGAAATTTTTTCCGAATTCGCCGCAAACTGCGGCAGAAATAACTAGAACATTGATAGAGAAAAAGATGGATTCTAACAATGAGTTGATAATACGAGAGTTAATGCCCATTTATGAAAAAACGGGAATTAAGGAAAGGCCAGAAATATGGGTGGTGATGGGATTATTTAATATCGCTAATAAAGTTCAAGAAATTATTCAGAACTGTAAGAAGGAATTACTTGTTGCATTACCTCAAGGTGCAGAAAATATTGTTGGTATTATTCAGGCGACGTTGAGAACTTTATCGGAGAAAGGTGTAAAAATAGCAGTCCTTGTATCTGACAATACTAGTAAGGAAACAATACTTACAATATCGAGGGTAGCTGAAGTTAGGGTTAAGAACAATATGTTCGGAGGAGGAGTCATTGGCGATATTAACCAAGTTATGATATTGCTTGGAAGTGGAAGAAATGATAAGGGAACTGTAGAGCCAATTGCAATTTGGGCCAATCATATCGGTTTGGCAGGATTTGCCAAAGAATATTTCAGGTATTTATGGTCGGATGCAACTTCAAAATAATATGTTTGATTAGACTTTGACATTATTCTTATTCTCTACGCATACACTCTAATTTTTAAGTCTCTACAAGGCAAATAGAAAAGGACAAACAATGACGGAATAAGCCCTACTGAAGACAATATGAAGTAGAT
>DASVGC010000166.1:0-4475 GCA_036379735.1 Nitrososphaeraceae archaeon | reverse complement strand
AGCCTTTTATCAGTTCAGACTGTAAACTACCTCTTAAAGCCGCTGCAGTCTTGCTTGTATTAAAGAATTCAAGAATTAAAGCTTGACGTTTTAATTTTAGGAGATTCAGGCCTTTCTTTGCAATCAAAATTCGACGTTTTGTTCGTATATATTCAAGGCGAGTTGGTCTAATATCACTAGCGACGGTCATTATGCACCAATCATACTCCTTCTGTCCCTGTTTCTACTAGAGCCTTCTTTCTATATTTTGTAATAAATTCCGACTTTATACGTTTCAATTCGGATTCTGGCAGATCACTTAAGAGGTCCCACCCAATATCTAGCGTCTGTTCAATCGATCTATTTTCATTTACTCCCTGATTTACGAATTTACGTTCAAAATTATTAGCAATTTTAACAAATTTTCTATCAGTATCACTTAATGCTTCCTCTCCGACTATTGCGGCCAATCCCCTAGCATCTTTTCCTTGGGCATATGTTGCATAGAGCTGATCAGCAAGATTTCTGTGATCTTCCCTTGTTCTACCACTACCGATCCCCTGATTCATTAATCTTGAGAGACTTGTTAGTACATCAACTGGAGGTTGAATATTCAATCTATGCAGGTCTCTGCTCAAAACTATCTGACCTTCTGTAATATATCCAGTAAGATCGGGTATAGGATGTGTAATATCATCTGCTGGCATAGCAAGAATTGGAATTTGCGTAACGGAACCTTTTCTACCTTTAATTTTTCCTGCACGTTCATAAATTGACGACAGATCTGTATACATATAACCCGGGTATCCCCTTCTTCCAGGCACCTCTTCACGTGCTGCGGAAATTTCTCGTAGAGCTTCGCAATAATTGGTCATGTCGGTGAGTATAACTAGCACATGCATTTCGCGCTCATACGCAAGAAATTCTGCTGTTGTTAGGGCAAGTCTTGGAGTAAGTATACGTTCCATTGAAGGATCAGATGATAGATTTAGAAAAAGAACACTTCTACCAAGTGCTCCACTTTCTTCAAACTGGTTCACGAAAAAATTAGCTTCTTCACTAGTAATACCCATTGCTGCAAATACAACAGAAAAATTTTCTGAGGTTCCAAGAACTTTAGCTTGTCTAGCAATCTGTGTAGCTAATAAATTATGTGGTAAGCCAGCACCGGAAAAAATAGGAAGTTTCTGTCCTCTGACGAGAGTATTCATTCCATCTATGTTAGACATGCCTGTCTGGATAAATTCAGATGGTTCTTCTCTAGAATAAGGATTTATTCCAGAACCCACCAAATCGTATCTTTGTTTAGATATAATTTTTGGTCCATTATCTCTTGGATTGCCCAATCCGTCAAAAGTTCTTCCTAGCATTTCGTCAGATACAGAAATCATGGCAGTTTCACCCAAGAATTTTGTTGAGGTTCCACTAGTACCAAGTCCATATGTTGCTCCAAATACTTGAACAACTGCCAAGCCTTGTTTTGTATCAAGTACTTGTCCTAAACGACGTTCTCCATCTGCTAACTTTATCTCTACCATCTCTCCGTACGCCGCATTATCAACACCTTCAACAAAAATCAAAGGACCAGCTATCTTGGATAACGTTTTAAACGCTACATTAGACATTTTTAAAGTGTTACCTCCAGCAACAAATTATCATACTGTTGTTTCATGTTTATCTTGATCTCATTAACTAATTGTTCAACTTCTTCTTCTTTTGTCCATTTCATCTTTGATAAAAGTTTTCGTGCCTCAAGGGCACCGACCTTTGAGGATGGAACCCCTTTCTTTATAGCTTCAGCTTCAATTCTTCCAAATTCTAATATCATAGAGAGCATCAAATTCTGTTTTTTGATAGAAGTGTAAGTATCGACCTCATCGTAAGCACTTTGCTGAAGATAGTCTTCTCGAATAGATCGTGCAGTATCTAAAATGCCTTTTTCAGGTTCAGGTAATGCATCATAACCTATCAGTTGAACAATTTCTTGTAATTCTGACTCCCTTTGCAAAATTTCTAAAGCTTCCTTCCTGTGCGGAATCCATTCAGAAGAGACATTGTTGTTGTACCAGTTAGTCATATCATCAGCATACAAGGAATAACTTGTTAGCCAGTTGATAGATGGAAAGTGCCTTCTTGAGGCTAAATTGGCATCGAGTGCCCAAAATACTCTTGTCACTCTTAAAGTATTCTGTGAAACAGGTTCAGAAAAGTCTCCACCAGGTGGAGATACTGCTCCAACTAAAGTCAGAGAACCGACCCGTTCTTCGGGAGATATGACTACTGCCTTTCCTCCCCTTTCATAAAATTCTGCTAATCTTCTTCCAAGGTAAGCTGGATATCCTTCCTCTCCAGGCATTTCTTCTAGTCTGCCTGAGATTTCTCTCAATGCTTCTGCCCACCTTGACGTACTATCGGCCATCAACGCCCCATCATAGCCCATGTCTCTATAATATTCACCCATGGTAATACCAGTATAGATACTTGCTTCACGGGCCGCAACGGGCATGTTTGATGTATTTGCAACAAGAATTGTTCTCTCCATCAATGGTCTTTTTGACTTTGGATCTTCCAATTTTGGAAAAGTAGTGAGAATTTCAGTCATTTCATTTCCTCTTTCACCGCATCCAATGTAAACGATAACACTACTGTCTGCCCACTTTGCAAGTTGCTGCTGAGTTACTGTTTTTCCACTTCCAAACGGTCCTGGAATCGCTGCTGTACCACCCTTTGCTACTGGAAAAAAGGTATCAAGAACACGCTGTCCTGTAAGCAAGGGAGACTCTGGTGGAAGTTTGCGAAGAACAGGTCTTGGGATTCTCACCATCCACCAACTTGATAAACCAATATCCTCATTACCGTTATTTGTTTTCACTTGTGCAACATTTTCATTAACTGTGTATTTCCCTTCTGTTATTTCAGAAAGTTGACCACTAATACCAAATGGAATCATTATTTTGTGACTTATCAATGGTGTTTCTTGAACTTCTCCAATTATTTCACCTGGAGATACGTTTTCTCCATTTTTTTTGATTGGGACAAAATCCCATTTCTTATGTTCGTCTAAGGCGGGAATGATATTGCCTCTACTGATAAAATCACCACTTTTCTGTCTCAATACATCGAGTGGACGCTGAATTCCATCATAAATGGATGTTAGCAATCCTGGTCCAAGCTGCATTGATAGAGGTCTCTTTGTATTGATTACTTTCTCGCCAGGTCTAAGTCCTGTTGTATCTTCGTATACCTGTATTGTGGCCTTATTACCTTCAAGACGGATAATTTCTCCGAGTAAACCTAAGTCTCCAATTCTTACAACATCATACATTTTTGCTGCTTCAACATCTGTTGCTACAACTACTGGACCCGAAATTCTCGAAACAATAGCAGTTGACATACTAATAATTCACTCCTTCATCAACCCATTTTAATACTTATCCCAAGTACACGTTTAGCCAACGTCGCGATCGATTCTTCCTGAACATTTCCTTTTAAAGAGGGCATAAACAAAACCAGTGGTTCAATAGATGCTTCTACTCTTGTTCGAAATAAGTGTGGAAGAGAAGCACTGACAAACTGACTAGCGATTATCAGGTTAAACTTACGAGAGAAGAAAATGCTTTCCATAGTTTTCAGAGCCTCATCTGCTTGGTTAACTACATATGTATCATCTATCCCCAATAGGCGATAGCCCATTACAAGTTCTCTTTCACCTATTATAGCAATAGCACCATCTGATTCTGATTTTTGTTTACTTGACATTTTATATCACTCCAAAAGCAGCATTGATTTTATACGTTCTACGGGGATATCATAACGTTTTCCATACGCTATTCTTTTAATGTTGTCCCATTCAGATTCTGCAGTTAAAATAAAATGAAAAATTGTTCCTATTGACAGTGATATATTTTTCAATCTTTTTACATATGTTTTAATAATAAATTTATCCAAGGCCACCTCAAAGTCTATTAGACTGTTGGTCTTGATAAAAGTTTCCAATAGATCATCTAATTTGTAGTATTCTTGTATTTTCCCTACAAATTCATTAATATTTTTTGATCCAAAAATATCAAGCAACGTATTCAATGGAATGTTCCCACCTTCGATAAGGTGTTTGTTTAACATTTCTCGATCGAGACTGGAATCCCTGGCTTTTAATACAGTTAAAATGTTCTTTTTATCTATTTGTGCTCTAAATAGTTCTCTTATTACTCCCTCATCACCTTGAAAAAACTTTAAGGATTCAAGTAATGACTTGTAATAATATGATTGAAGATCAGCCATCATGGGACCAAGGTCGGCTGTTTTTTGATAAGCATCAAGATGTTGCATCAATATGGTTCCATATCTATACTTTATCAGTTGATTCACAACACCCTCTACATTCGTTTGTGACAGAATAATTTTCATTTCATCATGCGCAATATTTCCTGCTGAGATTCCTGCAGGAACATTTCTACTAGATACCAGAAAATGTTCTGTTTCGGTTATTGCACGTC
>DASVGC010000165.1:0-6117 GCA_036379735.1 Nitrososphaeraceae archaeon | reverse complement strand
AGGCTTCGTGTTCTACTTCTTCTTGCATAATTCTCTGAGCAATATCATAAGTACGGGGATCTTTTCCAGCGGTCAAATCACATACTTCGCCCCATGAACGTATAGCACATTGTTCTGCGCCGAGCAATACCTCTATAATGGAGGTTAGATTTTCCCAATTTTCTGGAAGAAATGCATCAGGACAACCTGCCTGATCAGCAAATTTTCTAATATCTCTTGGTAATGAACCGCCGAGTTCATACAGTCTTGGCACCATGGCCTCAAAGTGATTTCTGTCTTCTATCCTTGCTTCTTCGACAATTTCCTTAATCCCTTCACCATCAAGCCCAGTGCAATGCATTCTTAAAATTGTATAATAATAATATGTAGTAAATTCAGCACCGACACCCTTGGTTAGAAGTTCTTTTAATTTTTCAACATCAACTCCATTCTTCTTTAAAACTTCAATTGCAACAATATTTGGAACCTTACCCTTTGTATCACTCATATCAAAAAAAATAGATAATATTCTATAAAAGTCTTGTTATGAGGCTATTGCTTAATGTTTTTCGGTATAAACTCGTGAATAGGATAATTGGTTTATCAAAATCTGAAAAATTGAAGGTAATTTTTATATCGGAAGTTAGTGTTAATTTGCTATGAGTTTTGTTGATAGTGATGGGAATATCATTGTACCAAAAACAGTAAGGCCTCTTATGGAATATGAACCAACAATGCTTGGTGAAAAAAAAGGTTCAATAAAACAATATAGACATGGCAAATTGCACATACGCGAATATGATAACTACTACAGTGTTCATTATGACAAAATCGATCCCAACAATGATCCCGTTGGACACATTATGGTGGACGCTTCAAAATATTTCCCTGGTGTTATGATGCTTTCTTTTCTATCAAATTACGTTTTGGACAAGGAATAAAAGAAATACATGAGTGTTCACTTATCTCTGCATCCCATGTTTTTCCACCCTCGCTGGATTACTTTTTGTAAATTTAATCTATTGGTGTAAAAAGTGACTTTGTTAGAAGATTCAAATGAGGTTTTGGATGTTGAGTTAGAGACTGATAGGGTGAAACCAGGATTTGAATTTAAGAAACCGTCAATTTGGCTAATTTTCAAGACTATATTTAAGCTAATCCCGGTCATTGTATATCTTAGAAAGGACAGAAGAGAATGGGTAAAAAAGGAAGGCAAAAATGTAAATGAAAAAAAGTTTAGAAAGCATGCCCAAAGGGCATTAAAGACTTTTGTAGCACTTGGTCCATCTTACATAAAACTTGGTCAATGGCTATCCTCAAGAGCAGATCTTTTACCCCAACCTTACTTGGACGTTCTAGAAAAGCTTCAAGATGATGTACAACCTGAACCATTTTTGGATGTCAAACCAATTCTTGAAAAAGAGCTTGGTCCGCTAGAAAATATTTTCGAATACTTTGACACCTCGCCAATTTCTGGAGCAAGTTTAGGTCAAGTCTATAAGGCTAGGCATAAAGAAAAAGATGTAGTAGTAAAGATAAGTAGACCAAATATTGAAGAAACTATTGGACAGAATATATACATTCTAAAAAAACTGTTACCACTTGCGACTCGGTTTATTGACGAAAATCTCAGATTTTCTGCAGAGGGGATGCTTTCTCAATTCATTGAAACAGTGCACGAAGAAATGGATTACCGAATAGAAGCAAGAAATCTGATACAAATAAAAAATAATCTGAAAGAAGACCGATCAGTAATTATTCCCAAAGTTTACCTTGATAGAACTTCACGCCACGTTATTACAATGGAGTATTTACATGGAACTAAGATAACTGATATAAAGACATTAAATCAAAATAATATTGATAGAGCTAAATTAGTATATCGAGTACATCGATTGTTTTTTAAAATGTTATTACGTCACAGTATTTTTCATGCTGATCCACATCCAGGTAACATTTCTATTACCGACGAAGGAACAATAATACTTTATGATTTCGGAATGGTTGGAAGACTTGATGATGAAACAAGAAAAAGATTGGTAAGACTATATTTGGGGCTAGTGGATAAAGATCCAGTAAGGACTACTGATGTGTTATTAGAACTAGGAACACTTGAACCTTCTGTTGATAGAAGATTGGTGGAAAAAGGACTCGAGTTGAGTATACAATCATTATACGGTAAAAAGGTGGATAGGATGGAGGTAAAGGCACTTCAGGACCTGGCAAATAAGACACTAAGTAGATTTCCATTTAGATTGCCCAAGAATCTTGCGTTGTATATGCGAATGGCCTCGATTCTTGAAGGAATTTACCATTACCATGATGTAAAATTTCAGTTTGTTCGTGTACTGGTAAGTTTGCTTGAAGAAGAAGGTTTGATTAAGGACGCTTACATTGAAGAATTTAAAAGATATGTTAATCGATTTGTGAAGGGTATTGAAGTCTCAAGCGAACTTGCACCCATGATAAAACAATATTTAACAGATCAGAAATCAGAGAATAGGATTAAGACAAATTCAAATGTTCTTCCAATGAGTATTATATCATCGGCAATTATTATTGGATCAACACTTATTTTTCCCTATGAA
This sequence comes from Nitrososphaeraceae archaeon, assembly GCA_036379735.1. GTDB lineage: Archaea > Thermoproteota > Nitrososphaeria > Nitrososphaerales > Nitrososphaeraceae > TA-21. Next base: position 3,550 of record DASVGC010000165.1, on the reverse strand, counting down.
AGGAATTTTTCATATCTTGGATTCACGCTGTCTGCGGCTATGTTAGTTGGTACTCTAGTATTCAATAAATTAACTAGAAGGTAAAATAGCGCATCACTAAGCCTGGATAAGTATGGTATTGAAATTGTTTTAATTGAGGTTGTATTCTTTTGTAGATTAACGATATGTGATTAAATACGTTAGCAACTTTTTGAATGTTCATCTTACATAAAATATCTATGTCTAATAATTCAGTGTTATCTAATCGTAAACAATGCAGAATCTGTATACACAATAATTTTAGGATATGATCCATCCAATTTCATATAAACTAAGATTTGTCTATAGGAACGATGAATCTCAGTTCAAGGACCGTACTCCTACCTTCAATAGTTCTGTTGATTGGTGCTGTACTTGGTACTACAGCAACTAGCGCATTTGCAGTAGATGATCCTTTTAAGAATAAGGTAGAAATTGACACCGATGTAGATAACAAAGATACGTGTGATGAATCTGGTGAAGGATTTAATCAAGCACTTTGTGTTGTCACTGACAATTTAGAAACAGAAACCTTTACTATGCAAGGCGAGAAGAACAAAATTTCAATAGATGCAGAGGGAGAAAACCACAACGACTGCGATGAAAAGGGAGATGGAGATAACGAAAGTGAATGCATTATCACATCGAACAGAGGAATTGGAGAAATTAATATCCTCGACGAATTGCCGTGATAAAAAATTAACCGACACATTAGGTAATACAACTATTACCTTCATTTTTTTTGTTTACATTAACAAATAAACCTGATTAATTTATAACTAATGCTGCCCTAAATGTACTTATGAAATTATTACATGGAAGTCCGGGATTTGGCGTTCAACTTTCAGAAAATGAAGTAAAGGATTTTCTTTCTGACAGCAAATTAAATCTTCATCTTGGAACCGTCGACAAAGATGACTACCCTAATGTGCATCCTACTTGGTATCTTTATGATGAGTCTAGGGATGTGATTTTTATAGAAACTGGAAAGAAATCCAAAAAGACCAGTAATTTGAAAAGGAATGACAAGATTTATTTCTGCATAGATGAAGGAAATCCGCCATATAAAGGCATAAGGGGTAAAGGAGATGTCAAAATTTTAAGCGATCCCGACGCAAATCTTCCAATTGCACAGAGGATAATGGTAAAGTATCTTGGAAGCACAGATCATCCGATGGCAAAATTATTGCTTGAAAACGTAAGAAATGGCAATTCGGTGTTACTTCAAATCAAACCAAAATATTACTCTACATGGGATTATAGTAGAAATAACTGAAAATTAGCTAGGATTTTTAGTTTTACAAATGGACCTAGTGCTATAGTAACCAACGATAATTGTTATTACAAATAAAAACTGTACCAAACTCTAATGCATATGCATATTCTTAGATACCCATTATGTTACGAGATTGCCTGGATTATTTGACTTCGCAATCGCCAAAATGATGATCTCCTTCTGCAGGATCAAAATTAGTTATTCTGTCCACTCCATCCCCACATCTGAAGAAGTCTCCTCCTTCTCCTCCACTTAAGGTGTCATTACCTTGACCTCCATATAGTCTATCATCTCCAGGTCCGCCGTCAAGTATGTCATTGTTAGCAGTACCGTACAAGACATCGTTTTCAGTACCGCCAATTAACCTATCGAGATCGTCTCCTCCATGAAGTTCATCACTACCAATGCCTCCATCAAGAACATCCCTACCATCACCACCAGAAAGGTAATCATTTCCATCAGAGCCATTCAAAATATCATTCCCCCCTTCACCTTGGATTTCATCACTGCCTGATAATCCATTTAGTATATCATTACCTCTAAACCCCCTCATGTCATCATCGGTTGCCGTTCCCATGATATTGTCGTTTGCTACAGTTCCCTTAATATCCACGGCCCAAACTATTGAAAAGCTTATCAGCAATACAGACATAATCAGCACAGAGACTATGGTCGTACCGTAAGTTAGGTTTAGCATGCTGTTTCACTCAAGTTAATCATTAGATTATAAAAATCTATACCATCAAAGGTATCTCCTGTGAAATTGAATATGCAAATATCATTTACATGCATTGACTACCCTATCCATTAATTGGATAACCAGAACAATCCAAATTTAGAGAGCAATTCGAGGAATTTGTTTTTCTCTATTGGTTTAATTGAACGAATTAAAAGAGTAATTAAGAACTTTTCCAAAAAGTATAATTAAAATTTTGATGTATAACTTACTTGATGGATCTCTATATAGGATGTTCAGGTTGGAGCTATAGTTCTTGGGAGGGTCCATTTTATCCTTCAAATATAGACAATAGATTAATGTTGCCATATTATTCGAAGATATTCAATTATGTAGAGATCGATTCGACATTTTATAATATACCATCTCAACCAATGGTGAAAAATTGGAGCAAAAGAACACCGAATAATTTTAGATTTACTATAAAGTTTCCAAAAATCATAACACATGAAAAGAGATTTAGAGACGTGGAAAAAGAACTATCACAATTTTATGAAAATATGGAGCCTCTTAAGGATAAGATTTTAGCATTACTCATTCAGCTGCCTCCTTCTTATGAACTTAAGGAAGGATTGGACACCTTTAGAAATTATGATTTTTTCTTTGACGATACATATAGGTATGCGATAGAAGTGAGGCACTCTTCTTGGTTTAATGAATTAGCTTACAATATGTTTAGAAATAGTAACATATCATTAGTCTGGAGTCAAATGGATGTGCTACAAACTCCAGCCGTTATTACAACGGACTTTATTTACCTTCGATTAATTGGAGACAGGAGTATACAAGAAAGCAATTTTGGTAAACTGCAAAGAGATCGAAGTTTAGAGATGAAAGGTTGGGCAGACAAGATAAGTCAACTAGACGAGCAGGAAAAAAGTCTCAAAATTGGAATAGTTGCTGCTAATAATCATTACGGTGGATTTGGTCCGGGAACTGTCAATATGTTCAGGGAAATGATGAATTTGGAACCCAAAAGCATAGAGCACATCGATCTAAGAGATATTGGTAATCAACTACATCTACAAGAGCATTCTGATTCAGGATTAGTTAAACGTAAAAAGGATAAGCAGACTTCGATATCGGATTTTGTATAACCTTTATTGATAGTCAAAAAATAAAGGATGTAATAATAATTAAGTCCATCTAGGTAACATGATAGAATTTTAATGGTATTAGAAGCAAAATTAGTAATTAACTGGTCGAAAATTCAGGGGTGAGAAAATGGAACATTCTAACATAAATTAGATTCTAATCATTAAATAGCATACACATTAATTATTACGGTAGACCAGTGAATATGAATTCTGTAAAATATCCGGATCGGAGGATTATTTTCATTCTATCTATTATCATTTTGCTATCAGTATCTACTCATCTAAATCTATTTCCTAAATTGAATACTCAGAATTCCTACATTTACGGACAAGAAAATAAAGATAGTATGTTTACATCTGATGCTACAAATAACAACTCGTCTAATTCGTCTCTTAATTCTGGGATTACAATTGATAGTGAAG
>DASVGC010000164.1:0-2586 GCA_036379735.1 Nitrososphaeraceae archaeon | reverse complement strand
TAAGATCAGAAATGGAACGTAGAAGGACAGGAAGACTCGGATAAATTATTCTTTTTTTATATTCTTTTTAGAACGTACATAAATCTCTGGATAAAAGAGAATGCAGAGATCAAGATAATAATTATGACTCCCCACTGAATGGATCCAGAAATTGGAATTAATCCACAAATTGCCAAGATTAGTAACCTTTCGGCTCTTTCCCCGATTCCTATTCCCTTCAACTCTATGCCAAGAGATTCTGCTCTTGCCCTGAGATAGCTCACCAATATTGAAGTTGATAATGCAATCATTGCTAGTATCGGATTTGATAATCCACCTATTGCTATGGCTATGAAAATTAGGGCCTCCGATACTTTGTCAAAATTAGAATCAAGAAATGCGCCTCTGGTTGTAGTTTTCTTCATGACACGAGCAACACTTCCATCCACTATATCAAAAAATCCTGAAATCAATAACATAATACTTCCAATTACTTGCCAGGGAAACTCTAAACCTTGTTGGTTCAAAAAATTCGTAAGACCAAAGAATATACTGGATAGTATAGCAAACGTAAATCCAATCATACTCCAAAAGGTAGGAGATAGACCAAGTGAACCGAAATTATTTCCTATTAGAGTTGTAATAGGAGTTATTTTTTCCCTGAACCTATTAAGCAAGTATCAGGGTATATGCATCAACCTGACAAATATTCTTTGTTATCCTAATGGTATACAATAATTCAAATTTTACAATGCTGACATGCCTGACATCTCAAAAAAAATTATTCAAGTAATATTTGATTATTTTATTTTATTTCAAGGAACTATCCTGTAAAATTTAGGTCGAAACACAATTAACAGTTTTTTCTATTGGTAATTCTGGTTTTCTTGGTTCTTGTAGATTTTCTACTAATTTCCAGTTGTTGGCAAGCAATACTGCATCAATCTCACAATTGGTAATGACTTTATTTTGATAATTGACTATGGGATTCATTAGATCATGAAAATTTGAATGTCCTAATCCAAGAGCGTGTCCTATTTCATGTGTTAACACAAGATTTATGGTATCTTCTGCTATCCTCATATCATTAAAATTTACAGAAATTCTTATGTTTACTCTTTTTATGAAACCTTTGTCATTCAAAACGTTGGTAGTTTGACCAACAGTTTGTTCGCCCTCATCTACAAATGATATTAAAACATCCGCATTTGATACATTTTGAGCCTCCAAAAATTTTACTTTATCTAATTTGGAGTCCCATTGGTCAAATGAGATTTTTACTAACTGGGACATCGATATGTGTTCACTCTTGTTAATATGAAATGTTAATACACCATCATCAAGGCTATTGCCCCAAGTACAGCATACTTGCAAAATATTCTGTTTTTCTGACGTAAGATCATTAAATTCAGAAAAGGATTCTGGATAGGATATTATTGCTACTATCAATATTACGTTGAGAGAAAAAACAAAGTTGTTTGATCTTTTCAATTATATCAAGCGTTATTTTTCTGCTATCAATCCTAATTAGCAGTTGTATTTCTGAACCAAAAAAATTCTAGGCGTAATTGCCTTTGATAGATGACCTTGCACCGCACGCCTCGCATACCAGGAACCCTAGTTTTTTTGCTTTTTCTGTCCTTGTATCAGGACTCTGACAAACAGGACAAATGACGTAATCTTTAACGTACCTTTCCATAAGAGCTCCAAAAGATGATGGTTCCTTTCTACCTAGAAAAATAACTCTTTCTCCGGCAATATAGCCAGCAGACGCAAGTTCCTTATTCAAATAAAGTAACAGCTTCTCAGGCTCTCTCCTTAATGCCTTGGGGAATTCCATGAAATTTCTAAAAATTGTTCTTTGACCTACCCAAATGATTTGAGGTTTGGGAATCTCAAGTCTTGCTGAATCTTTCTTTGAAGCATTAACCAAATCTCCCTGAATTCTAGATAGGAGAGTTTCGTATGATTTATCCACGTTAACCATACTAAATGCTATGACGAGGGCTTTAATGTTCTTTGTCATGACAGCAAGGTTATGCTGCCATGAGCGCATCATGACGTATAATGACTGTGTAACTTGAGACCTAGATTACTTGTTCCATTCACTCATCCACTCAAAGAATGGCATTATTGGATCTTCGTACATCAAATTTGCAGAATTTTTGACATTAAATCCCAACATGAGCATTCGTCCTTCCAATTGGTCGACCAGCGCCGGCGGAAGATCAGTACCTCTAAGAGGATTGAATAGCTTGAAAAAGTAATCTTGTTTATAGTAGGCTATGTGCCATGCGTAACAATCTGATAAGATAGTAGGGTCTCTTGAAATTCTTCTTGTTATATCAGAACCTATTCTGTTGTCATTTTTTGTATTAGAATCTATCAAGATTTGCATCGATCTCTTGTTGAAATTTTCTCTCAACAATTCTTGGTTCATGCTTATTGGATTACTTGCTAAAACCTTAATCTGTCTTGCTAGTTGCTCCATCGTTTTTTTTGCAATGTCTTTTGCATTAGTAATTTCTAATTCGCCATTAACTTTATGATCTTTACCAAATATGTAAAATGTACCAATTATTTCATCTTTTTGAGTTATAGGAAGGT
>DASVGC010000163.1:0-3441 GCA_036379735.1 Nitrososphaeraceae archaeon | reverse complement strand
CATCTTGATTAAAACTGAGCCTGCAAATCATGAGTAGATTAACAATGACGAACCTTGTTTTTTTGAAAACATTTTACTCAGAATGAGGTAGTCTATCTGTAATTCCTAATTGAGATAATCAGATATCCTTTTCTGGTTCTTGTTCCTGATAATTAAACTATTTTTAATCCATTCGTTAATGGATAGTGAAGTCTTAGATACTCCATATTTTAGTGCAGAATCAAATGTTTCAAATATCTTTCCTTTCGACTTGAGGCTCTCTCTTATACCTTCTCTAATCTGCCAGACGCCCAGAGACATGAAATATTCGGGGTGGATTTCCCTTAAAATCAAGACAGACGCTTTCTTTTTCTTCTTAAATAAATATTCCGCAGCTGCTAATCTTGCTGCAAAATATGCACCTGCAATTGAAGGATAATGATCAATGCTTTTTCCTGATTCATAATCTGATCCAATATGTACTCTGCCATTAGTATCAATCCAAGACTCAATCATTTCAAAATTCCATACATCATCCGGTATGAATATAATTGAATAGTAATTCGCTAGATGATTAAACGCAAATACAAGATAATAATCCAAAACAGTATTATGCATTATTTTTTTTAAAAGATGTTTGGAAACAATATCATCTGCCGCTGTGATGCTCCATTTAGTGGGTACCAGTTTTCGATTTTTTTTTCTTCCAAGCATTCCCATACTTAGAACCTTCGCGATGCGAGTCATGTCTATACTATTTTCATAGAGTTCAAAAACGGCATCTGAAGCGAATAAATCAGTGTCGTAGTATTTTTTTTCGATTTTTTCATCCGAGCTGGATGGAAAAATCTTGAATTCACTCACAGGGGCTGAGAATACAGTCGGTATCTCTACGGAATCGTTTTCATTCGAGGGCATTTCATTTAGATACTGCGAAGGAATTTTTTCAAATATCATAGTGCTATCTACTGCCCTTTTAGATAATGCCATGTCTTGTAATGATTCAATATACCTGCCCGTAATTTTGTTCACGTTATGAATCATTGTTCCTTTCAAAAGATTGATTCTATAGTTTACAATTTCCTCCAGAGACTTACCTGACCACAATTCGGGTCTATCCAGTATTGAAGTATTTCCGTGGTAAGGAGGAACCATTGGACCAACTCTAACATGTGGATAACCATACTCACCTACAAATAATGATGGGGGCGAAGATCCATCTATCATCTTACTTGAAAATTTCTTACTATTAACGTTAACAAATTGATACCAGTTTTTCTTTAATCGTGTCTTTATTTCGTCAATGGATGACATTAAGCTCTGGATGACTCTCTTTGTATTGTCCTACTAATAAAACATAGACTAAAAGTTCACAATTTGATGTCATTACCAGTTCATGAGATTTTGGAGATAGATTTCTTTTTGAACATTTACAGTGAAGAACAATTAACTGCATGATGCAATAGTATACTGCCGATCTGCAAAATCAATTATATTGAACTTGAGAATTTATTATGATCAAAAAAGATATCCTTGTTCAACAAAAAAAGTAAACATCATTCTATATGGACGACTCTTGCAATTCTGAGTTCTATTGCTACTATCTCTATGTATACAGAAACTATGTTGCTTCCTGCACTTCCCCAGTTAATTGATGAATTTGATCTGTCATATAATACTTCATCCTGGATATTGAGTGCATATCTTGTGGCAGGAGCAGTTATGACACCGGTTAGTGGAAAATTATCTGATATCTATGGAAAGAAAAAGATAATGATAATTCTTATCTTAATTTACACTATTGGTCTTATCATTTCTCCCTTATCTTCTAATTTTTTCATGTTACTAATGTCCAGAATTTTACAGGGTATTGGGATTTCAGTATTCCCTGTTACTTTTGGGCTTGTTAGAGAACATTTTCCCAGAGAAAAACTTGCATTAAGTCAGGGCGTTATCAGTTCTATGTTTGCTGGAGGGTCAGTCCTTGGACTAGCAATAGGTGGAACTATTGTCCAATATTATAGTTGGAGATTGACATTCTTTTCAATTATTCCAATTGCCATATGCTTAATCTTTATCATAATGAGATTCATTCCAACGGAAAAGAAAGTAATCGACAATTCTAAAATTAAGAATCATGAATCAAATGAAAGATTTGATTTGAGAGGTTCGATATTGTTAGGAGTGAGCATTATCACCTTTCTATTATTCATAACGTTTCTTAAAACTGATAGTTTAGATGAAAATTCTATATTATTAAATTTCATCAAGATTCCGTTAACGTCCTTAATCTGCTTGATATTTTTTGTTTCAAGTTTTATTGCCTTTTTATCCTTTGAAAGAAAAACAAAATTCCCCCTTATCTCATCAAGACTTTTTCTGGATAGGAGGATTTTGGCTTCAAATATTATTTTATTGATTGTAGGTATGTCCATGTTTACCATTTTTCAGACTCTACCCATCTTAGCTCAAAGCCCATATCCTGTGGGTTTTAATAACAACCCTTTGCAAATGTCAATAGTACAATTACCATTTGCACTAGTTCTCTTAATCTTGGGCCCACTTGCGGGATTTATGATATCAAGAATTGGACAGACAACTCCATTATTAATAGGTACTATTGCCATGTCACTGGGGTTTTCCCTGATATTGCTTGGAAGACTCAATGAATTTTATATATCGCTATATCTAGTAATAATTTCTATTGGCTTATCCTTAACCAACGTCAGTAGTACTAATATCGTCATGGTGCAAAGTTCATTTGAACAGATAGGTATCTCTCTTGGGATCAGTAATCTTCTTAGGATCATAGGTAGTTCAATTGGTCCAACAATTGCAGGTTTATTCATGCAGACTCATTTATTACCTATCGACTTGTCTAAGAACCAAAATCAATATTTTCCAACTGCCGCTGCATATGATCTTATTTTTGGTACTATGTTAATACTCTCTTTGTTTGCACTGAGTATTTCATTTTTCTTGATAAAAAAACAAAAATTAGAGTGATGATGAATTAGGATGTTCTAGGAATTTCTTTGTGGCATATACTCTATGCTCAAAGATCCTTTGAAGTTTACTTTCAAAATAAAATTCAAGTATCTTACCTACTAATCCAAATGGCAATTCGAACTTGATTTTGTCAACGACCTTTGTGTTATTTCCATCGATTAATTCAAATATATGCCTGTGAGACCACAAATGAAAAGGGGGCTTTCTGTTTCCGTATTGAATCATTTCATCCACGTACTCATACTTTTCAAATTCAGTTATTTTGGAGCACCAGCGGGTACTGATTATTATCCTTCCATCAAAGCAAGCAACTGTTCCTTTCTTCAATATTCTATCAGTATACTCTACCAAATTCAATTTAATATCTCTGGGACTAATTATCTCAAGATGTCTTAGATCTGTATAGAATTCCCATACTCTATCTATATTAGAATTTACTACAAATTCGTTTTG
>DASVGC010000162.1:0-4094 GCA_036379735.1 Nitrososphaeraceae archaeon | reverse complement strand
TTACATCTTTACTTTAGGTAAATTCCAGTGTAGTTTTATGGATATCAACCTAATACCAGTTGTAACGAAAATTACGGCTATTGCGGTATATTCGAATGGCACACTAAGATTTACCAGCAAAAGGAATACAATGACACCAATGAAACTTGCCACCGCATAAACTTCCTTTGTAAAAACGATCGGCGGTTCTCTTACAAATACATCTCTTAAAATTCCACCACCAAAAGCTGTCAACAAGCCTGAAATCACGATTAGCACATAATTGCTGCTATACAGAGAATGTGCAATTGAAACTCCCGTAAAGGTAAATACTCCCAGTCCTACAGCATCGAAAATATTGAACAAATTTTCATATTTTTTCGTTTTATGATAAAGAAAAAAAATCACAATTGCGGTTATTGTTGTTAATGCAATGTGAATAGTGTCTGAAAAATTATTTGGAGGAAATACTCCTAGGATTGTATCTCTCATAACTCCTCCAAGAATTCCTGTTACGGTTGCAAGAATTATTATGCCCACAATATCATACTTGTGTTCTATTGCCCTGAGTGCACCTGTTACGGCAAATACTACTGTTCCAAATAAATCCAGTACAAGTATTACAAGTGAAAAGCCGATATCTAAATTGAACAACTAAAGATCGCTGTCAAGTTTAACATTGTAAAAAAAATTTTGTTTCCCGCAAGTTCTGCCATCAGAATAGTTCATTGCTTTTTTCCATTTATCATATCAAGGATGTCTTCTGCAATGTCAATAGAAGTATGAGAATTGATATTTGGTTCCATTGTTACAAGTAAGATATACTTGTCCAAGTAAAAAGTCAGAATTGATATCTTCTCTCTTTCAACATATGCGAATCTTGATCTGCCCATATTGTCGTCAAATCTTTCTCTCATAGATTTACGCAATGCGGTATGTGTTAGGTATAATTCTTCATTGTTTTCATCCATGATAGAATCTATACCTCCTCTCATTCCACCTGCAACAGGCAATCCCGTATCATCAATGACCGCTACATAGCGTATATCGCTATTCAGATTGAATATAGATTCACAAAGCTTTGAATAATCCATAGGTTCAGAAAATAAAGACTATCTATTATGTTTTTGATCTAAAGTACTCCCATAGAAACAGTTATCTGTTTTTAAATTTCCAATGTCAAAATAATCTTGTTTCTCGGATTCTGTGATATATCTAATTATGAAAGTTATGATTGTTTATTCCAGATACGTTGTTGATAAATTCATGGATTAAAGTGTCGGAGTCTTTATTTTTCTTCATAAAATAATAAAGCTCTTCAGTAGCTGCATGATGGTCTACGCCTATGCTTTGTGCCAATTGTACTGTAATCAGTGATAATAATAATTTCCTAAGAATTATTTCTTTTCCATATTGTTTGATATCGAAGGATAACTCGGAGATAACATTTTTTAAATTTGCATCAATAAATCTGTCCTTTGCTTCTCTACTCTTTATTGAAAATTGAACTCCCATCAGTCTTTCTTTCATATGTATTTTTTCTACCATCTCGATGAATCTATCATTTAGTTGCGGATCTTCGAATAATGCTTGAGAAAGCAAATCTCCAGCATCAGATTCACTTAATGATAGTGTTTTGGTCAGCGCGAACAATATATGACAAGCTGCACATCCACCATTTCCTATCAACGAGGAATTAGAAAGGACCCTTGTGACTTCAGAGTCAATTAATCTCCTGGCACTTTCAATTTTATCTTTGTTATACACATTTCAGATATCGTAGATGCTCCTTAAAACCTTATGATTTCATAAGTCAGTCTTTGGAAGGGCCAAAAATAATGAAAAGGAATACTCATCATTCGGCACTCAAGTATCGTTCAAATTAGTATTTACAGATTATCCATGTTCTTATTCAAAATATCTAATATTATCACTTATCTTTGGGATTATCTGTTCTCTCATTATGGAATCAATATGGGGTTCTTCCACATCAATTGTAAGCAAAATATAATATTTGTTGTTTATGGGAGTAACAATCCTTACCAGTTTTTCATATTTCCCTAAGGAGTAAACAAGTTTACCCAATTTGTCTTCGAATTTTTGCCTTGACTTGTGTCGCACAATTGCGTTCAGTGTGTATTCCTGGTTTTCCTCCCGATTCATCAACGGATCGAGACCTTCTCTTCTTGCAATATTTAGTATTTTACCCTCAGAATCAGCGACTGCAATCCATCTCAGTGAGGAACTGATTTCTAACAATTCCTTTGAAAGAGTCTCAAAGTAATCCTTAGTAGTCTTGGCCATAATATGAAAAAGACCGGTCTAAAATATAACGTTATTTGCCAAGTAGATAGATTCAATTAAAATATAAAATGGATGTCAATACTTCCATATCATTGGTTAGTGAATATCATTCCGTTGGCGGACATGCAACTCCTCAAGGTACAAAAAAATATATGGAAAATGCTATAAAAAATGGTTTTCCAAACTCACACTTTCGTTCATTTGATAACCTTAACCTATCAAGTTTGGGAATGGGAACCTATCTGGGTCAGATTACACCAGAAGATGACAGGGATTTAGAGAACGCAATTTATGAATCAGTAAAATCAGGAGCTATGAATGTAATTGATACTGCAATAAATTACCGTTCTATGAAATCAGAAAAAAATATTGGAAATGCAATGAAAAGGCTAATAGATGACGGAGTTATATCACGGGATCAAGTCTTTATTTCAACAAAAAACGGATACATTACCAATGATGGTGATTTTCCAGTTGTTGATGTTCTTGAATATATGCAAAATATGTTTATTTCACAGGGAATTATAGATCCAAAAGATATTAGCTCTGGTTACAATGTGTTAAACCCCAATTATATCCGCAAATGTATTGATAAATCGTTGACAAACATGCAACTTGATACGATTGATCTTGTTTATGTGCATAATGCCTATGAGAGCTGGGTTGAAGATATTGATAGAAAAGAGTTTGACGAAATGATACGCAAAGTCTTTGAAGTTTATGAAGAGTACCGATCTGCAAACAAAATTAATTATTACGGAATGGCTACATGGACTTGTTTCAGGCTTCCTCAAAACGAAAGGGAATTTCTCTCACTAGAACAAATGGTAAGGATAGCACAAGAAGTAGGGGGGAAAAATCATGGATTTCGCTTTATTCAACTTCCATACAATCTAGCATACAGAGAAGCTTTTTTGCTCAAGAACCAATCCGTGGGAGATGACAATGATTTAACTATCTTGCAAGCCTGTAATAAATTAGACATTGGAGTTTTTACAAGTGTCCCATTGTTTCAGACAAAATTATTTGGTGCCAAAATACCAGACTATTTGGGATATGATAATCAATTATTAAAAATAGTACAGATTACCAGGTCAACTCCAAACATATTGGCTCCATTGATGGGGCAAAAGAAACCTAATCATGTTAAAGAAAATATTCAACTTGCAAAAGTAGCACCGTTAACCATTGAAGAATTCAATGAAGCGATCAAGATTTTCAATTAACAATTAAATAACTATCATTCCTTTGGAAAAAAAAGTATTTGTTTCCAAAAAACGAAACATAGGAGATAACGTAACTCATCTGATATGAAAAGTAATTTTTGATGTTGTTAAGCTTAAGTTGTCAAAACTATGTGCGATATATCAATACTTCATAGTACTGCTATCGTAATTACATTATCTCCACGTATTAATGCATCCCCAACTTGAGACTCTGACTCCTGCTCTTTGCCCTTTTCTGAATTGTCACTATTGTTTGACTGCTGTTCTATTACCTCTGTGGCATCAGTTATTACAATATTCATCTGCTTATCAAAACCTTTGATTTTTCCTTTTACCGACCTCCTTCCCTTTAATTTAACAAGCACTAATTTTCCAATACTTTCTTGAAGTAACTGACTAGCGATACCATCTTCAGACATTTTAGCTTTCATGTGAGTACAACACCAATATTAACTCTTTCGATTACTAGTAACTTTAGTTCAAAATCATGAAATATGCGGAGAAATTGGTTTTATGTTGGATATTATTAATATCAATAGTTTTACTAAACGAGGATACAATGTCCATATGTCCGAATAGGCTAGA
>DASVGC010000161.1:0-8911 GCA_036379735.1 Nitrososphaeraceae archaeon | reverse complement strand
CATTGAGAAAAAAGGTAGAGCCTGAAACAATATCCACAACACCTTCTTCAGACAGGACTAGTTCGCAGGAAAAAACAAATGCTAAATTCTTGAAATCCGATATCGCTGGCAATTCTGATTTGAATCAATCCGAACAGAGGCCAACTATTACTCCCAATATTTCTCAGTATTTTATTCCAGTCAAGAATATTGTTACGGATATGGAAAACATTGTCTATCATCCGTACATACTAGGAGGAGCAACCTTAACGTTCTCTGACAAGCAAGCGGGATTGGATCTTGTTAAAGATGTAATTTTCATAACACCAGTAACAGACAATGCTGTTCCAGTCGATTGGCAAAATGCTCAAGAGATTGATTTAGAATTTTCAGAGATTTCAAAGGATCCTGCCAAGGAAAATTCTCATTTTATTCAACCACCATCTGTAGTAAACAAAACTGAAAAATATGTTGATTGGAAAAGAGATTTCCTAGTGTGGTTATCTCAAAATAACAAGCTAACTCTGTATAAGGATCCCCTTACACAAAGTCTTTCTCGTCCAGGAGAGTCTGAAAAAGATTTTCGTCTTAGAATAGGTCAGAAAGTAAGAGAAAATCGTGATGAATCAGCAGATAAGTTACGTAAAAAATATGCTCCAAAATTGGCTGCTATTCAAGAAAAGATTAACCGTGCCAAACAAAAAATGAATCTAGAAAATGATCAGGTAAAACAACAAAACGTACAAACTGCCATTTCTATTGGTACAAGTCTCTTAGGAGCGTTTATGGGAAGAAGAAGAACATCTACCATAGCCAGAGGTATTGGCAGGTCTATGAAAGAAAGAAAGGATGTGCAATACGCTAAAGAGTCCTTAGAATCATTAAATCAACAGCTCCTAAATGTTCAGTCAGAGTTTGATTCGGAGGTCGCCTCACTGAACACCAAATTAAATCAACAGGATGTTCTTGAGACTGTTATATTCAAGCCAAACAAGAATGATATTTCTGTAAAATTACTTTCCCTGGTTTGGTATCCTTCGGGTCAAGATTCTACCTCAAAATAGCTCGACTGAAGTGGAGATTCCAGTTATTTTTGATTGGACCGCTTGTTGGTGCACCATTATGAATATATGACTATCTGGCCTAAATTTTCGGGCGAACAAATTTGAAAGCGGCTGTTTATAGAAAACACAGTAAGGATCCTAGACAAGTAGTAAAAATCGAAGATATCGATGCACCAAAAGCCAAATCCAATGGAGTCTTAATAAAAGTCGAAGTTGCCTCGTACAACTACAATGACCTATGGGGCATCTGGGGGGAACCAATCAAGATTCCAATGCCTCACATTTCGGGAAGCGATGCTGCAGGAACAGTTGTCGAAATAGGAGATAATGTCACAACAAACATCAAAGTTGGAGACAGGATAGTAGTGCATCCAAACTTGACATGCAGAGTATGTAACGAATGCACTGATGGCAGGGAGTATGATTGTAGGAGTAGGATGGTATGGGGGTTTCAGACCGGCCCGCTCTGGGGCGCATTTGCTCAGTATACATATATGCCAGAGGTAAACGTGGTCAAGATTCCAGACAATGTGTCATTCAATGATGCTGCTGCCATTTCAATGGTTGGCATGACATCATGGCATATGCTTATCACTCGAGCTAAAATTAAACCCGGACAGACAGTTCTAATTATGGGCGGAGGTAGCGGTATGGGAATAGCTGGTATTCAAATAGCCAAATTATACAATTGCAATGTTATCGCCACTGCTGGAAACAAAGACAAGATGGACAAATGTTTGCAGTTGGGCGCTGACTTCGTAGTAAATCACCGGGAAGCAGACTGGCATAACAAGGTGCGTCAGATAACCAATAAACAGGGAGTGGATGTCGTTTTTGAGCATATTGGCAAATCCGTTTTTCAACAGGAATTGACCCTACTAAAGATGGGCGGCACGCTTGTTTCCACGGGTGCGACGACAGGATATGATTCGGCAATTGATTTAAGATACCTTTTTTTCAAAGGAGTGAATCTATTGGGTGCAACGCAGGGAACTAAGGCCGGATTAGAAGAAGTTATTCGATGGGTTAGTAGAGGAAAAATAAAGCCGGTGATAGATACCGTCCTACCTTTTAGCAGAATGGTTGAAGGGCATATAAAGATGGCCGATTCGCAGCTATTTGGAAAAATATTAACTACTCCGCAGAGACTCTAATAGGTTATTTAGAAATGAGTTTTAGATTTGGAACAGCAATAAATTGTATTGATGGAAGAACTCAGGAACCAGTAATTGACTTTATGAAGCAGAAATATGGCATCGATGGTGTTGATATGGTCACCTTTCCAGGTGTGGATGGGATAATATCATCCTCAAGAAATTCAGACGTGACAGCATTAATTCGTAATGCAGTTTCAATATCAATTGAGAAACACGGTTCACAGATAATAGCAGTCATAGGTCATTTTGATTGTGCAGGTAACCCTGGGAACAAAGAACATCATTATGGGCATATAGTCAAGGCAGTCGTGGAAGTTTCTTCATGGAACCTTGGTGCAGAAATCGTGGGGTTGTATGTAAATGATAAACGACAAATAGAACAAGTAAAATGATTACAATGTTTTCTTAGGGTTAGGGTTACTGAAATCTAGTTTCAAAATAACAATAGACGAAAAATACAATTTATGGTGATAAAACTGAAAAATCTAGACAGGTAAAATCATTCAGTAGTCTTACCATCAAATTCTGCCTCGTTTTCTTCGGCTTCCTTTTTAGTAGGTCGCAATATACCGTCCTTATGATGAGGCGGAGCGTAAAGAGTATACATTTTCAAATCTGTCTGGCTGTCAATATTTATGATGTTGTGCTTTGAACCGGTAGGAATTACTATTGCATCACCATCCTTAATTTCGTATTCATTGTCATCAATGATGCATTTTCCATGACCTCCTTCAATACGAAAGAATTGATCATTTTCACCGTGAACTTCTTCTCCGATTTCTTCTCCAGGTCGAAGAGTCATAAGTACTAGTTGAACATGTTTTGATGTATACAGTACGTTCCTAAAGTTATTGTTATCCAAAGTATCTTTTTCTATGTTCGTCTTAAATCCTTTCAATGGTTTCTATGGGATTAAGTTGCTATTAAGAATTTTTTGAGTTTTTCTCGATGTTTATTTTTTGGTTTAACTAAACTAGAACCCACTCAATTCAGATTTATCGCTAATAATTAGGTGGTTCTATCCTATTTTACTAAATCTTGGTCTCAAATTGTTATTGAAATATGAATTTAGGGACAAGGGATATCCAAGATATCATACACTTATCCTTCCTGCACCCACTATTCGTATGTCTCTACTATCTGGATTTAAGAGAACTGCAATATCTTTAGCTTTAAATGCAAATGTACTATCAGATAGAATTTTGAGTTTATTGTTCCCTAATTTCTCTATCTTTGCAGATTTGATTTGAGTTCCTATTGATAGAAGATAAGAGTGTGTTTCTGAAAGTTCATTCTTATAAAATGGAACCATGTCGAAATCAATAATCAATTCCTGGACGGTAGATGTAAGATGGGTATCGTTGGAAAGAATATCTCCTCTAGTTATCTCATCAAAAGAAACTCCTGTCAAAGCAAGGCCTACCCTAGCTGGACTATTTGATTCATCAACATTTTTATCATGCATCTGTATACTTTTTATAGTAACCGTTTTCTTTTGAGGGAACAATGTTAGTTCATCGTGCACCTTGATAACTCCCTGCTTAAGTATACCCAATACTACAACACCTACTCCTTTTACATTAAATATATTATCAATGTTGATGGTTGCCGGTCCGTCTCTTTTCACCGGAGACAAAGAATTGATACTCTGTTTAAGACTTTCAATATTGTCTTCAACCTTAAATGATGATGCAACGGTATTTTTTAATAGACTCTCAAGAGCTTCGCTGTCAACTCCATAAGAATGAAGGAGAAATCCTTTGTCTAATTGCAATAGATTTAGGGCTACTATCTGCTCACCAAGATATTTATCCAGTTTGTCGACGTTCACAATAGAATACTCACCAAGATTTACCGCAGTAATTAATGGTTGTATCTTATCGGGAAAGCCTGATGGAATAACGTAGGTCATGATTCTGTCGTCTTTTTTACTATCATATGTTGTAATATCACTTGACTGCCCCTTCTTACCTAATTCATTTACAAATTCAGTTTGACCAAGGCATACAAAATTAATACTTTCCACGATGTGCTTTTAAAAGTCCGTCTTAAAATTTATTCCATTCTGAATTCTCAACAGATTTGGTGATAGTCACCTATTCATTGTCATGTTCAATTTGGAAGGAGCACATTCTTGCTTTAAAATTGCTCGCTTAAAGTCTGCTTAAACAGTCGTTAGTTTTTCATATTCTTGAAGAAGCTCTCCGGGATTGTGCTGACAGTTTTCTTCTCGGATATGTTTATCAATCAAATCCAGTAGCTTGTCAACCTTATCGATACTTTTTCTGTTGATCATCGTGAGCTTAGCTATAGACAATATACTTGATAAGGGCTAGAGATGTTTCGAAAAATTTCAAATATAATTGAGTAAAGCACTTTGAAGAGGCTGGTAAAATATCAGATTTCATAGTAAAGGTTTACTTGCTATAAGTTTAGCAACAATTCAAACTAGTGTTTTTCGTGACTCAAAATAGTTATCAATGCAGCATTCTTTGCAGCAAACTCTGCTCTCTTTCTTGATGAGTCGTCTGTTCCTATTATTATTACGTCTTCTTCATGAGGCTGTAGATTCTGAATTAATTGCTCTGCTAGTTCTTCGTCGGATTTCAACGCATCATAATTGGTCTGCGGAATAAGAAATTTGTTATCCTTGAATAACAAAGTAGTTGCTCCTGATGCTCCTACCTTCACTGCAGCATCCCTTTGTTCTATTCCAGATTTGACAGCAAAACTCATATCTTTAATGAGTATGGCATAGTTATGTTTTCCCAAAGTTATTTTACATTTTGAAAGCTGTGATTCAGAAGGTAGTGAACTTAGAAGGTCCGATAATAATGAAATTCCTTTTTTGGTCATCTTCGTTCCTGCATTGGAGGATTCTATCATACCGTGCATCTTAAGGTGTCTGACTAAAGTTCTTACCGTTCCCTCTCCGAGTTCCAGTTCCTTACAGAGATATTCTCTGCTTACATGTCCTTTGTAGCCTATTAATTGTAATGTTTTGAACACATGTACCATATCGAAAGAAAGAACTCTACTAGGTGCATATCTCATTGCAATTTTTTGGAGCGTTCTGACATATGTATGCATTAGGCAGGTAGACTTCCTGTTAGTTTTTCAACTATATTTGATTTTAGCTTTGTAACATTCCAACCAGTTGGATAAACTATCCTATAATTTATATACTCCGAAACCTACTCATACGGAGATGTCGATTACCAAGCAGAATACAGTAAAAGCATTTGACAGTTTGCCTGTAGCTATCGGGTTTCTGATAGCAGTTTTAGTATTTACAATGTTTGTAGTCGGTTATGATCAAGGGCAATTGTTCAGTGTGGTTGAGGGTCAAAGTGCGTTCGACACTAAGTGGATTCATGAGTTTACTCATGATATGAGGCACTCTGCAGGATTTCCATGTCATTAATTTTCTTACGGTGAAAAGATTATTTTGAAAGCGTTAACATTAGTTGGAATTACTCTATCTTCTGGCGTTATTGCCGGAATAATTCTTGCGTTCCTCAATCTAGGAATCGTGGAACCAACTATTGATAAGGCCATAGCCTTGGAAGTTCAAAATCAAGTTTCCTCAGGTGAGAATGTGAATATGTCTGAATTGATTGACTATAGATATTGGCAGAAGGGTGGCGCTCTTGTTGGAGGTGCAATTTATGGAGCTGGATTAGCAGCCTTGTTTGGAGTAATTTTTGTATTTGCGAGAAACAATTTGCCCGGCAAGAATAATAAGCGAAAGGCAATTTTTCTTGCTGGAATAATGTGGTTTGTATTGTTCCTTATGGTAGCGCTAAAATATCCGGCCAATCCCCCAGCCGTTGGTGACCCGGAGACGATTTACTATCGCGAGACTTTGTATGTAGGCTACATTTTGATATCAGGTTTTGCAGCATTAGGTATGGCTATTCTTTGGATTAGGACAAGAATGAACTCAAAGAAGATAACCATTCCATTGATGTATGCTGCAATTATGGTAACTGCATTCGTTGTTATGCCTTCCAATCCAGACAAGATAGAAATATCTATGGACTTGATACAAACTTTCAGAATCTTGACTGCAATAACAATAGGCATATTTTGGGGAGTCCTGGGGATAATCTTTGGATTACTCTGGGATAAGTTCTTGTCCAGAGAACAAACAGTACCGGCCAAGTTACATTAGAATTATTTACGATATTCCAAATATTATTTTATTCATCTTGAGACATAACAGACTACTAAAGAGGTGTTCTGATATCGATACTAACATAGATTTTCTCCTGGTAGGAATGTTGAATTCTTTTGGATTTGGATTCTTGATTAAATAAGTTAGCACTAGACTCAAAAGTTAGCATTAGTTTAAATACATGAGAGACATGCATTGAATTATGGAATTACAAAAAATAGAAAGTACACCAAAAATGTTGATAGTATATTGCACATTTGCGGGACTGGCATCAGCTATGATAATTTCGGGATTACTTGAAGTGATAGACTTTGCTTCAGGTACACCAAGCGGAACTTTTTTTGCCGTAATAGGATTATCACTAGGTTTTGACGATGCTGTATCTGCTCAATACATTGGAATGGGACTGCACACGTTGACTGGTACTGTTGCTGGTAACATATTCGGACAGGTAGCACTTTTCTGGAAAAAACTTGTACCCAACGATATGAAAAAAGGAGTATATCTTGGTTTAGTCCTTGGTATATCTTTATGGGCACTATTGTTCGCTCCGTTAGCAACGTTTGGAATTCAACCTAAATTAGATACATTCATGATAACAGAGATCAATCCATACGCTCACTCAGTTGCAATTCACTTTGCCGGACTGTATTACTTTGTATTAGGAGCATCATTACTTTTTCATCTAGTCTATGGAGCAATTTTTGGACTACTGGTAGGAAGAATGATGGAGGCAAAGATATCCACGCGAAAGCTAATGGACCCTACAACTGTAAGATAGAAGGAAATTTGTAACATTCCCTTTTTTTGAAATAAAGGTGAGATGACTTAGATGAAACTGCTAATAAATGAGATGGAAACGAATACCCTTGAAAAGAATAATCTGAAAACGAACAGTCGGTATATTGGTACTAATAACAGTATCGATGCAAATAGGCAAAAGAAAATCAGGATACTAGTGTCCGGAGCAAGTGGATTTATTGGAAAGAGGCTTGTTAGAAGGCTACTCATTTCGCCTAGCACAATAAACTGGAGCATAAGATGTATGACAAGAAAGCCAAATTCATTTTCTAAATATTTTCACAATGGCATAGACAATTTGGAATTGGTCCAAGCTGATGCTCAAAACTATTCTGAATTAGTAAAGGCGTTAACTGGTGTTGATGTTGCTTTTTATCTTATCCACTCGATGGAAGGCTCGTCAAAGGAATGGAAGAAATTCGCTGAGCGTGATAGAGTTGCAGCAGAAAATTTTGCAAGGGCAGTGAATGAAGCGGGTGTTATGAGAGTTATTTACCTTGGGGGTCTTACATATGCACCACAGCAAGAATTATCCAAACATATGCGAAGTAGAATGGAGGTAGGTGAAATTCTAAAAAAATCAAACGCTGCTGTTACAATATTTAGAGCTGCCGTAATTTTGGGACAGGGCGGAGGATCTTTTCAAATGCTACAATACCTTGTAGAAAGATTACCCTTGATGGTATGTCCAAAATGGGTACTGACCCAGTGTCAACCGATTGCAGTCGATGATGTAGTAGAATATTTGGTGAGATCTGTTGAAACGAATGAAACAATTTCCAAAACATTTGATATCGGTGGACCGGAAATACTCACTTACCTAGATATGATGCGCCGATATGGCAACACCCTCAAAAAATCAATCAAAATTATCATCATTCCATTTTTAACACCAAGACTTTCATCTTACTGGATTGATCTCATTACACCTGTGAAAGCTTCGCTTGCACGGCCACTTATTGACAGTCTCAAACATGAGGCTATAGTTAGGGACAATTCTATTTTAGACATTATTCCACTTCGGTTAAAGAATTTTGAAAATTCGATACAAATAGCAAGGAATGAGCAGACTGCAAATAATAAATCAATCAAAAAAGAACGAACATCTTCAAGTTTGAATAAACGAATTTTGTTGGCCGCCACTATTGCACTGTCAATCATGGGATTTACATACTACTTGATGGATGTAAGAGAAGAAATCTTTCAACCCAAATGGCTGGCGTTGGCCGTGCTTTGGTACTTTGGTATTGCACTTTCAATTTTTTTTATACATAAAGGTGCCAGGCTAGGATCGATAATAGCGGGGATTATTGGATGGATTACACTAATGTTTTGGCTCCTTGATAATTTCTACTTGATATTTGGAACATCAATTCTTGCATCGCCTCCAGAATATCTCATGACAATTAGAAATTGTATGGGTGCGACAATAGCAGGCATAGTTATTGCCTCTTCCCACAATTTATTTCACAAAATACGAATTCACTGTCTTTAGAGCATAGAAATGTCTAAACATCAAAAGATTATTGACCTACGAACGCTATTAACCGTACATAAATTGATTACTAGCTTCGTTCTTTATTAGGGATCAAGTGTTCGAGATTGGTATTTATCAGAGACAAAAAAATCAAAGGCCATTCATATGCTTATCTCGTAAGAAATGTATGGGATAATATGAAAGGAACAGTAAGGCAAGAGACTGTTAAATATCTGGGTAGATCTACTAAAATATC